>NZ_DCLI01000076.1:0-76686 GCF_002320975.1 Clostridium sp. UBA1652 | reverse complement strand
GTCAATACTTTTTTTAAAAATTTCTTATAAAAAAGAGCAGGGCATGTATTTCTACATACTCTACTCTTTGAGTATATCATCTTAACTTAATGACATTGTATTATTATGATTACATCTTTTTTCATCTTAATTTATAAGCTTTCTTATATTCAAAACCCTATCTCTGTTTTTTAAATCTAAAATTTCACAGTTTGTTTTGAAAAACCTCACACAACCTGATTTCTGTGTCCCTCTAACGCATCTATATTTCTCTCCATCTATCAATGAAATAAGAGAGTTATATTTATCAAAACCTAGAAACTTAACTTCCCTTCCCATATTTTTTAGCATTTTTAGACTTTCTCCTATAAGAGTATCAATATCTTCACAATATCTTTTTAAACGTACCTCAAAGACTTTTTCGTCAGAATTATTAATATTATCCATACTTTTATTTTCTCCAAATATATCTAAAATTAATCCCAAGATATATAGTTTTCTATATAGGTTAAAGCAGCTTCTCTGCAATTAGGGCAGTGTATATTATCAATTTCTTTTAAATTATTAATCTTCGCCATTTTATTATTACACTTGTTACAGTACATTTGCTCTTCAAACTTTACTCCATCTTGAAAATCAATTTTTAAAGCACTCTTATCTACAATTTCAGAGCATTCTTCACAATAGTATATTTGTCTAGTTACATGAAAATCTTCTACACAGTAATTTTCTAGTAACCTTTCTACAACATTAATATTTCTTTCATCTATAGTTTCCATTGTCTTCTCAAAAGTAGGTTTATACATTCCATACCCTAAAAGTAATTCCTTTGAAAACTCACATTTATTACATTTTATAATTATACCACTTCCCACGCTTTACTCCTCACCCCCTAGTTATGAATATCTTCTAATATATCTATATTACATAACTGGAGATTTATTCTAAGTTATAAAAAAGTTAGTGATATTAATTATCTTAAATACAAAATTTTGTTAGCCTAGAGCAACATCAAGAAGCATCATAACCGCAAAACCTAAGATTGTTCCCATAGTTGCAATATCAGATCCTGAATCTGCTTGTGACTCTGGTATTAGTTCTTCAACTACAACAAATATCATAGCCCCTGCTGCAAAGGCTAAGGCATAAGGTAATATTCCTTTCATAGTCAGTACAAGGACTGCTCCTATAACTCCCGATATAGGTTCTACTATTCCTGAAAGCTGTCCAAACATAAAGCTTTTCCATCTAGATAACCCTTCTCTTCTTAATGGAACTGATACAGCGGCTCCTTCTGGAAAGTTTTGAAGTCCTATACCTAATGCTAAAGCTATTGCTGATGCTAAAGTGGCTCCAGAACCACCATCAGCTAAAGCTCCAAATGCAACTCCAACTGCTAACCCTTCTGGTATATTATGAAGGGTTATAGCCAAAACCAAAAGTATACTTCTTTTAAGGGAGGTTTTAACCCCTTCTTCCTCTCCTTCACCTTTATCAAGGTGTAAGTGAGGTAAAAATTTATCTACAACTCTTAGAAAAAATCCACCTAATAAAAATCCTATAACAGCAGGTATCCAAGGAACAATTCCCATTTCCTCTGCCATCTCTATAGAAGGTTTCAATAATGACCAAAAGCTCGCTGCTATCATAATTCCCGCAGCAAAACCTAACATGGCATTTAAAACTTTTTTATTTATGTCTTTAAAGAAAAAAACTACTGCTGCTCCAAGAGCAGTTATACCCCAAGTGAATAAAGTCGCTATAAGAGCAAGTAAGATAGGATTATAGTTTTCCATCTATATCAATCTCCTTTCCTTATCCAATATATGAATAAAAAAAGTAGATTGATATCAGAATTTATCGATTTTCTATACTTTTGCAAACTTTTTTTCTAAAAAATTTTCCCAAATTATATTACATATCATTGCAACTACAATTCCTAAACACATTCCTGCTATGACATCACTTAAATAATGTACATATAAATAAATTCTAGAAAAACCTATGATACATGCTAATGTAATAAATAAAAAAGAATACTTCTTAATGTGTAAACTTAATATAGTAGCTGCAGCAAAAGCACTTGAAGTATGTCCTGATGGAAAAGAAAAAGAGCTTGGTGGCTTAACTATAAGCTCAATTCCCTCTATGCTTATAAAGGGCCTCTCCCTTTCGATTATGTTTTTTAATGCTACATCTCCTATTAAATAGTTTACTAAAAGTACAGCTAATGTAAGTATTCCAGCTTTTCTATATTTTCTACTTATTATTAGGGCTAATGAAATTACAATCCAAATAGCACCCCCATGACCTAAATTGGTTATGATAGGCAAAACACTATCCAAAAAACTATTTGATATATACTTCTGAACAAAATCAAAAGTATTTAAATCCAAACTTTTAATAAAATCCATTACTCTCCTCCTCAATAAAAACCTAAACTTTTCTAGTACTGCCTTCGCTAATTAATACATGTATAGCTATGACAAAAATAAAAGCGGTATAACCGCTTTTAAGTAAATAATCTTCTTTCAACAACTATTAAATCATCTTCATTAATATTTTTAAACCAACTATCTAATCTATTTTTAGCCTTTTCCTTTACCTCATCATCAACGTGCCTTGCTATTTTTATTAATGCAAACATCAAAGCTCCAAAATCATCTGTAAATCCTGCAAGTGGTATAAAATCTGGTATACTATCTATTGGCGCAATAAAATATCCTAAAGCTCCTATTACTATTAGCTTTTCTTTCATAGATATCTCAGGTTTTTTCATAGCATAAAATAAAATTAAAATAGCATAAACAACTTTAGCACCCGCTTTAGTAGCATACTTTTTTAACTTTAAAAATAACTTGTTTTCAGAGTAATGATTTTTGTAGCTTTTTCTCATAAAAACACCTTCCAATTTAATTTATTTATATACTAGTAGTTTAACCATTTTATACACTCTTAATGACCTGTCTATATAGCTTTTAATGTATTAATAAGCTGATTATCTATATTATTTTCAATGACTTCTAATACTTCCACTTTTCCATCTGATTTATATATTGCACTTACTAGAATTATTTCTTTTTTTTCTATAAATTCCTTTATTATAGGACTTTCATATATACTATCTAGTGTATTTTTAATATTTACTTTTATGGTATTTAGATAGATGTCCTCTTTAAAATGTGTTTTCACATACTTTACTGATGGTTCTATCTTTTTTAATACATATTTTATACTTCCATTAAACTCTGCTTTTTCCTCAAATTGATCTATTGCACCCTTAACTGCCCCACAGTTTTCGTGCCCCAAAACCATAACTATAGATGCTCCACCAACTTCAATTCCATATTCTATTGATCCTAAAGCATCTTCATTCATAACATTTCCTGCTATCCTAATTTCAAACAAGTCACCAAGTCCTTGATTAAATACTATAGTCGGTGTAATTCTAGAATCAGAGCAGGATACAACTACTCCAAAAGGGTATTGATTTTCTCTTAAGCTTTCTATTTTATTATTTGATATATCTACCTCTTCATAGTTGTCCTTGTTATAAAAATTTTCATTTCCCTTAAGTAATCTTTTAAGATACTCCTTAGCTTCTAACATTCTGGTCAATTTATAGCCCCCTACTTACGACTTCTAATTATAATAATTCTTTTTCCCAGTCTTTAAAACCTACTAAAACCTTGTCTTCTGTTACTAATATAGGTCTTTTTACAAGCATTCCATTAGTAGCAAGTAGTTCTAATAAAGACTCCTCTGAATCACTTTTTACTCTATCTTTTAAATTCATTTCTTTATATAATTTCCCACTTGTATTAAAAAATTTATTTATTGTTAGCCCACTTTTGTCTAACCATTTTTTTAACTCTTCTTTAGTAGGATTATCTTCAACAATGTGTCTATCTATAAAGTCTATGTTGTTTTCTTTTAGAAATTTTTTAGCCTTTATGCAAGTAGTGCATTTAGGATAATTAACGAATAATGCTTCCATAATCTCCTCCTAACAAATTTTTATATATTATATCACAAATATCAATTATGTAACTACAAAAATAAAAAAGATGCTACATTAAATTTGCAGCATCTTATATATTTACTATTACCTAAACTCATTAAGGAACTTTTCTACGTTTTTAACATTCCATTCCCTGTCCACTACTGGTGGGTTATCCCTAACAATTGGATGTAAATCCTCAAACACAGATTTTCCTTCTTCTTTATAGATAATTCCTGTAGGAATCTTATCTCCAAATTCTAAAGCCTTTTCCATAGCTTTTGCTCTATCTGTTGGATCATATTCCTCTGGTAATCTATATACCCTATCTTTATACCACTTGAAAGTGTTAACCTTATTAAAGCTTACACATGGTTCAACTATATCTACTAATGCATAACCTTTATGATTTACTGCTTCTTTTAATACCTTAACCATAGTTTCCTTATCTCCTGAGAAAGCTCTACCAACAAATGTTGCTCCAGCTGATATTGCTATTGCTAAAGGATTTAAAGGATTTTGCATAACTCCTTCAAACTGCATTGAAGTTACCTGTCCTAAAAATGTAGTTGGTGAACCTTGCCCTTTAGTTAAACCATAGATTTGGTTATCTCCTACTATTTGAGTTATATCTACATTTCTTCTTATAGCATGAAGGAAGTGATTACCACCCTCACCATAAGCATCTCCATCTCCACCTACTACAATTACTTTAAGATCCTTATTTACTATTTTAATACCTTGAGCTGGTGGAAGTGCTCTTCCATGAAGTCCATTAAATCCATTTGCCTTTAAGTAATGTGGCATCTTAGCTGCTTGGCCTATACCTGAAACTATAACAGCCTCATGAGGTTTAATCTCAAGTTCAGCTAAGGTTTGTTTAATACCATCTAATATTGAGAAGTGACCACAACCTGGACACCATGCAATTTCATCTTTTGAATCATATATCTTTAAATCAAGCATTACTTGTTCACCTCACTCTTTACTCTTTCATAAAGCTCAACTCCATTTATTTGGCGTCCATCATATTTTAATATGCTTCCGTCCATTAAAATTCCAGTTTCGCTAGCTATAAACTTACCTAGTTGACCATTGTAGTTTTGTTCAACATTTATAAACTTAACTTTACCTTTTAACTTGTCTAAAGTCTTTTTAGGTAATGGGAATATATCTCCAAAACTTAATGCTGCAACCTTAAGTCCTTCTTTATTTAATAAATCTGTAGCTTCCTTTAAGGCTCCATAAGTAGAACCCCATCCAACTAATACTGTATCAGGTTCTTCTACTCCAAAATAAACTGGTTCTTCTATATCAGCTTCCATAAGAACTTGCTTTTTCATTCTTTTTTCCATCATAGAATTTCTAACTTCTCCTGACTCAGTTATATGACCTTCATCAGTATGTTCATCTGAATCAACTAACACAGTTTGACCTGGAACTTTACCTGGAACTAACATTGGAGATATTCCATCCTCTGTAAGTTCATATCTCTTATATTCTTCACCTTCTTTAAAAGGTCCATCTACCCACTTACCTCTTTCAATAGTTAAATCATCTAACTTATATGGTGCTACTGTAACCTTACTATCTGCTAAATATTGATCAGTTAACAAGATAACAAGTGTTTGGTACTTAGTTGCTAGATTTAAAGCCCTAAAAGATTGATAAAATGCATCTTCAGCATTTCTTACTGATAATACAGCTCTTGGGAATTCACCATGAGATGCTGTTAATAAGAAACTTAAATCACTTTGCTCTGTTCTTGTAGGTAATCCTGTAGCTGGTCCTGGTCTTTGAGAATCCACAACAACTACTGGTGTTTCCATAATACCTGCAAGACCAAAAGCTTCAACCATTAAAGATACTCCTCCACCTGAAGAACCAGTCATAGCTTTAGCTCCTGCATAGGATGCACCTATTGCCATATTTAAAGCTGCAACTTCATCTTCAACCTGTTCTACTACTATTCCTGCTTCAACTTGTTTTTTAGAAAGATAAGTCATTACAGAAGTTGCTGGAGTCATAGGATAACCACAGTAAAAGTTAACCCCTGCAGCAAGTGCCCCTAAAGCAATAGCTGTATTTCCATCAAGTAAAAGATGGTCTTCTAAGTTTCCACCCTTTAATTGAAATTTTGTATCTATTAAATCATATCCTCTATTTAAAGCTTGTATATTTGTCTCCCTTATTTGAGGTGCGAATTTCTTTGGAAATATTTCTTCTACTCCCTCTAAAGAAATTCCAAAAAACTTAATAACAGCTCCTAATCCCACCATTCCTAATGCTTTAGAAAGCTTTAATTCCAATGCAGTCTTTTTTAGTGGAAGTTTCTTAAATCTGCTATCTTCTGAAACTAATGCATCATCTCCTATAGCAACTCCATGTTCACTTAACCTTTCCATATGAAGATCTAGTGTGTTTTGATCTAATGCAAAAATAACATCAACATTAGAAGTATGAGTATATATAGGTTCATCTGAAAACCTCACTTGAAGGAAGTTATGACCTCCCCTTACTCTTGACATATAATCTTTGTTTGTAAAAACATAAAAACCTTTTTTCTTTAGTATTTTTTCTAAAAAATTACTAATAGTATCCATACCTTGGCCAGCAGCGCCGCCAATTAAAACATTATAATTCACTTCTAGTTACCTCCTTGATAATTAGGTGTCAATCTATCTTAAAAACTTAATAAAATTCAGTTCTTAATTCTATTATAAATGATAATTCTTTTTAATCAATAATTATTATCAATAGATTCTCTTAATTATTATGCCCTAGGGAGGTATAGTTACCTCTAGCTTAAATTTGCTTATTATTTCGCAACTATTCTATAGCATTGTATATTTTATTGCTTCTCCTATATATTTATGATTTAGTAATCACACAAAGTTCGTGTATTACATCGATTATTAGTTAAATAAATATCTCTTCACCGAACATATTATGGTAAAATGTTATTAAATTACTTAAAATATGAAGGGAGATATATTATGAGTACATTCGTAGAAATCAAACCAGAAGAATTAACTGAAAATCCATTTAAACTTATAGGCAGTGATTGGACTTTAATTACTGCTGAAAAAGAAGGAAAAGTAAATACTATGACTGCCTCATGGGGTGGACTTGGTATTATATGGGGTAAACCTGCAGCTTATATTTTTATAAGACCTCATCGTTACACTAAAGAATTTGTAGATGCTTCAGATACTTTTTCATTAACATTTTTTGATAACAGCTTTAAAAAACAGTTAGGTTATTTAGGCAGCACCTCTGGAAGAGATGAAGATAAAATATCAAAATCTAACCTAACAATAACACATGAAGGTTCTACTCCTTACTTTGAAGAAGCAAAACTTACTGTTATATGTAAGAAACTTTATGCTCAAGAATTATCACCTGAAAGTTTTTCTGTAGATGGATTTGATGACAAATTCTATCAAGATAAAGACTACCATACAATGTATATCGCAGAGGTTCAAAAAGTTCTTATAAAACAATAATTTAAAAGAGGTAATAAAAAGCTTCCTGCTTTTTATTACCTCTTAGTTTTACTGGGGAAATAGTTTTATCTTCTCACCTTTGTCATCCAATAATTTGTAGTATCCATCTATAACATCTATCTTTTCACCTGCTATTTCTATGTAGAAGTAGTTCTCTCCTTCTGGTGACTTAGTATCATATTCTTTTAATATGATTTTTTCCCCATCAAATTCTACATCTCTCATCTTATCTAAAAATTCACCTGCATATTGAGTATACCTTATCTTTGTTTGATTTTTATTTTCCATCTGCTTAAAAAAATCATCAATCTTATTTTTATTTATATATTCTCCACTGTCTGTTAAAAAAATTAATGACATATCTTTTTTTGCAGTTTCAATATCATAATTTTTCTTAATATTGGATTCTTTTAATGGTTCACTTTTAACTTCATTTGAATCTAGTTTCTTATATATTACATCTTTAGTTGCTGCAAGCGGTACATTATTATCTTCTTTAACAATGTAGCTTATTGCTGCTATTACTCCAAGAGTTATCAAAATTAATCCGTATTTTTTCACCTTACTCATCCCCCCTTCTATCAATTATTCTTAAATTTAGTTTATCAGATTTTATCATTTATTAGTAGAACTTGTAATAAAAGTAATGATTTTAGTAATTATCGTTAATTATTATTATTTTTATACAAACTGCAAAAAGAACCTTGAATTATTCAAAGTTCTTTTTTGCCTCCCTATTAAATAAATCCACCATTAACACGTATAGTCTGACCTGTTATCCAATTGGAATTATCACTTATTAAGAACTCAATTACTTTTGCAATATCCTCTGTTTCACCAAGACGCCCAAATGCATTCATCTTTTTCATTCCTTCTATTTGTTCTACTGTTTTTCCAGTAGTAAAAAGTTCTGTATTTACTGGCCCTGGTGCAACTGCATTAATTGTTATTTTCTTTGCTCCAAATTCTTTTGCCAATTGACGTGTTATTTGTTCAACCGCTCCTTTAGTTGCCGCGTAAAGACTATATCCAGGGAACATTTGACCTAAGACAGAAGTTGAAAAATTAATAATTCTTCCGTTATAAGCCATATGCTTCATAGCCTCTTTACATGCAAAATATGTTCCTTTTACATTTATAGAAAAATGATCATCGAAGTCCTTTTCACTTATTTCTAATAAAGGTTTTGTTCTCATTATACCTGCATTATTAATTAGGATATCTATTCTCCCAAAAGACTCTAGAGTCTTTTTAAACAAATCTTCTAATTCACTGACTTTACTTATATCTGCTTTTATTGCAATACCTTCTCCGCCATTTTTATTAATCTCTTCTATTACTTCTAATGCCTTTTCTTCGCTACTAGAATAATTAACTACTACCTTTATTCCTAAAATAGCTATTTGTTTAGCTATAGTTTTCCCTATTCCTCTTGATGCTCCTGTTACTATAGCAACTCTCTCTTCTATATTTTTCATAACTACCTCTCCTTTAAACAGTATTCTTGAAATAATTATACAATTCAAGTAGATTAAAGTGGTATACAGTTCCTATAGTATTATTGCCTAATCCTACAAAAGAAATTATAATTATTATATTAATCACAAAAGGATGGGTGTTATGTCTAAAGAAATTAATAAAACTCAAATAAGTACTGAATCAAAGAAATCATTAGCCGAATTTATAGACTTGCATACTCACTCAGAAGGTATTCAAGATACTGAAATTCCAGCATTAAAACTTATTCGTTCAACAAACCCATTTAAATCTCTTCACTCAATATATGACCCATCAATATGTATTATTGCTCAAGGTTCAAAAATTGTAACTTTAGCTCAAGAAAGTTACAGATATGATCCTGCAACCTATTTGGTAGCCTCTGTTCATCTGCCTATATGTGGTGAAATAGTTGATGCTTCCAAAGATTCTCCATATCTATCACTTAAACTTAGTTTTTCTCCTGACGATATTCTAAACATAGTAAAGGATTGTCCTGATATGTGGAAACATAATGATGAAATAGGAAGAGGTCTTGTAGTAAATACACTTAAATCATCTATTTTAGAACCTGTATTAAGACTTATAAAACTTTTAGATACACCTAATGATATTCCTATTTTATATCCACTAATTACGCGTGAAATTCTTTACAGAGTTTTACAAGATGAAAGTGGTTATTTAATTAAACAATTTGCTATGCTAGGAAGCCATGCACAAGCAATATCTAAAGTTATTAAGATAATAAATCGTGATTACTATAAATCTTTAACTATTGAAGCGTTAGCCAAAGAGGTCTCAATGAGCGTTTCTTCATTACACACTCATTTCAAAAAGGTAACTGCAATGAGCCCACTTCAATATCAAAAATTAATAAGACTTCAAGAGGCTCGTCGTTTACTTCTTTCTGAAACTACTGAGGCCGCTTATGCGGGATTTAAAGTTGGTTATGAAAGTCCTTCACAATTTAGTCGTGAATATGCTAGATTATTTGGACTTCCTCCTATAAGTGATGTTAAAAAATTAAAAGATTCTTTAATATCTGTTTTTTAGTTAAAAATGATAAAAAGGAGTTGTTGCAAATCTAGATTTCTAGAGGAGCAACAACTCCTTTAATTCAAAACACAATAGTATTAAATTATTCTTTCTTTAATTATTTAAGACACTAAAAACTTTATCAGCTATTTCAGAATCCATTTTTGTAAACTTACTTGAATAATCACTCCAAACTTCAATATTTTCTATACTTTTTCCAAAGAGTATTTTTTCAAGATTTTTTCTTATTTTATGTAAATTTTCATACTTTGGATTAGATGGATCATCCTTTATTACTTCTAAAGTTGTTATTAAACTCTCTATAACCTTATTTTTATCATATTTTTTTTCTAAAGTTTTTTCATTAATATCTACACTTTCATCAAGCAACAACTCTTCTTCATTTAATCCTTTTTGTATAAGTATTTTAGTATGTCCTACTACACAGCTGTTACCTCTACAACTTCCACAGCTTTCTGTTCCAAGGCATATCTCACCTATATCACTTTGTATTTTGTTGTAATAGTCATATAAATCTTTTGAAGTCTTCTTGAACAAGGTTTGTCTTCCTTGTCTTCGTCTTATAATTTCTGGTCTTAATAAAAATACTACAGCTACAACTAATACAGCTAAAAATAAAATAATATTTAATGGGGTCAAATAACTATCTGGTAAGGTTTCATATAACTTAGTTAATCCAAAGAACATAAATATAGAAGCTGCTATTATTTTCATAGTAAACTCTGGTATCTTGTCTCCAAGCTTTTTGCCTACAATAATTCCTAATACACCTGTAGCTATCATACCTGAAACTGATCCCGCTAATATAACTAAAGGATATACAGCATCTATAGATAAAGTTATTGCTGTTAATTGTGTTTTATCTCCTAACTCTCCTATAAAAAAAGCTAATGCTACTGTTATAACAGCGCCAAACTTAGATTTTTCAGCTTCTTCCTCATCGTCTTCATCATCAGACTTTAAAGTCCACAGAGAAAATCCTACAAAAGCAAAACCAGCAACTATCTGTATTGTATTTATTGGAATAAAGTTAGAGATATAATGTCCTAACAATATACCTAGTCCATGATTTAGAAAAGATCCTAGAAATATTCCTGCTATAACTTTTTTAACTGGAAATTTTGTTGCAAATGCCATTGCTAGTATCTGTGTTTTATCTCCCATTTCTGCAATAAAAATAAGTATAAATGCTTTTAACAATTCTTGAACCATTGGGCCACCTCTTAATATCAATATTTAAATAAAAAGTACAAACTTTAATGTTGGGCATTTTATATTCGTACCTTTTTAATTTACTTAGTTTTTTAGACAAAAGAAAAGCGAGATATTTAGATTAATAAACCCTATAGTAAGGTCTACTAATCTAAAAGTCTCGCTACTTTAATCTTTTTAAAGCAAATAAAACCAGGATTTCTCCAGTATGTTGATTTTATTTATAGGCTTAGCCTCAGCTACTCCCTTTTAGAAATACGCTATCTTATTTTATTTAATAAAAGTATAATATCACATTTTTTTTATTTACACAATACTTATAAAAATTTTAGAATATAATTTCTCTTTTTAACTCTAATCTATGTATTGTAGAAGCTCAAGGAGCTTTATTAGTATCCTTCATATCAGCATTCCGCTGTTCCACTTTTCTAATGTTCCTATTTTCCAACATTCCACTTTTCCTATGCTTCAGCATCCCAATGCACCGCCTTTTTACTGTTCTTATGTTCCACTTTTGAAATTTTCCTATGCTCCTACAGTCCACCTTTCCGCTTTTCCGATGCTTCACTTTTCCGATGCTCCTGTGCATTTACTCACCTATGCACTGTACGAGATTCCTTTTAACTTATCCTCTTCTCAAGCTTCATCAAATTCCTTACCCTAAATTTAAAAAGAGCTTAACAATCTGCTAAGCTCTTTCTACCACATCTATATTCTTATCCTTTTTTTCTAAAATAACTAGTCCTCCTAAAGTCACAATTGTCCCTAAAAGAGATAAAAAAGTTATCTTTTCCCTTAAAATTATGGCTGAAGTCAGGAGAGTTACTATAGGAACTAGATAGATGTAGACACTTGTCTTAACTACCCCTAACACTTTTACGCAATAGTTCCAGGTTCCAAAACATAAAGCCGATGCCCCTATTCCTAAAAATAGAATATTAAGCAAGTTATTAAGCTCAGAGAATCTATTTAAATTAATTTTGAAGTCATAAATAAACAAAGCAGGTATCATAAATATTATTCCATAAAAGAAAACCTTTCTCGTAACTAATATAATATTATATTTAAAATCACTTATTTTCTTTATTAAGGTTGAATATACAGCCCATACAATTGCTGCAAAAACAGCTAATATGTCACCTAGAGGATTTAGCATAAGCACTTTACTACTATTAAAGTTTATTAATAATATTCCTACCATAGCAACTAGAAATCCTTTAAAAAATCTAGGTTCTAATTTTTCTTTTTTCAAGAAAAAGTGTGCAAGTAAAGCTGTAAAGAATGGATTTATAGAAACTATAACCCCAACGTTAGAAGCAAGGGTATAGGTTAATGCTATGTTCTCTAATAAGAAGTACAAGGTAACTCCAGTTATTCCTGCAAATATAAAATACCACTCTTGTTTTTTATCAGTTAGCTTAAATTTTTTAGGATATGCTACTAGAAGAACAAAATAACCTATAATAAATCTAAAAAATAGTATTTCTACAGGTGAAAATTCTTTTAAAAGTACCTTGGTAGAAATAAATGTAGTCCCCCAAATTATTATTGTAATAAGAGCAAGTAAATGCCCTCTTGTATTTTCATTTTTTATCATAACTTTCTCCTTCATTATCTTTTTCAATAAATATCTTCATATATTGCCTTGGCGTAAGTCCTATAAAATTTTTAAAGAATTTTGAAAAATGACTTTGATCCACAAAGCCTGTCTCCATTGCTGTTTCAATTATTGATGTTCCACCCTCTAACAATAGTTTTGCTTTGTTTATTCTTATTGTTTCTAAATAACTATAAGGAGAAATTCCTTTTTGTTTAGTAAAAGAACGTAAAAGATAGTATTTACTTAATTTAGCTAAATCACTTAATTCGTTTAAAGTTATATTCCTTGTATAATTATTTTCTAAAAACTCACAAACCATTTCAATTTCGCTACTTATATTGTCAAGCTTGAACACAGGTGCTGGTTCTGAAAATTCCTCAATTAATTGCTCAATTAAAAAATAGAAAAGTTCTTCCTTTTTAAAATCCTTTTCTTCACTAAAAATCATTGAATGAAGCTCCTTTAAGGATGACGATAATTCACTATGAAATAAAACTGTTTTATTGAAATAAGGGGTATATTCTTTACCAGTTATATCAAAAACAACTTTTCTCATAACTTCAATTTTGATGTTAATACACCTATAATCTAGGGTTTTATTGTCAATCTGCTCACAGGCATGATTGTCTTTTGGGTTAAAAACAACTATATCTCCTGGCTCAACTATATATTCTTTATTTTTGCACTCTAAACTTCTCCTACCGCTATCTATAAAACCTATAACATAACAATCATGAAAGTGATTCGGAAACTTCTGCATTATACCTTTAAAGTTGTAAGCCTCTATATTAAGTTCTGTATCGTATTTTATGGTTCTTATTTCATTTTTCACTTTTTAAAACTTCCTTTCTCAATTTCATGGTCTAAGTTTATCATAAAAATAATATGGTTTCTTGTATGATATTGCTTTGTTTCTTCACATTAAATTGGACACAACTTATATTTTAGTGCTATAATCATTTTGTTAAAAACCATTAAGAGGAGTGAATTATATGTTTAGTGTAAATGCTGAAAAATGTATAGGCTGTGGTCTATGCGTTAAAGACTGTTTTCCAAGAGATATAGAAATGGTGGATGGAAAAGCTAAAATTAATAATGTAACTTGTATGAAATGTGGACATTGTATAGCTGTATGCCCAAAGGCAGCTGTATCTACCGATGACTATGATATGGATGAAGTAAAAGAATTTTCTTCTGAGGATTTTTCTTTAAGTTCTGATAACTTATTGAATTTTATTAAATATAGAAGAACTATAAGACAATTTAAAGATAAAGAAGTTGAAGAAGACAAGCTTATAAAGATAATTGAAGCTGGAAGATTTACTCAAACTGGAAGCAATCTTCAAGATGTTTCTTATACTGTTATAAGAGGTGAAAACCTAAAAACACTTAAAGATATGACTTTTGAAAGCTTAAAAGTAATAGGTGAAAACATGCTAAATGATTCATCCCCTGAGATGTCAAGATATAAGAGATATGCTCAGATGTGGTTAGACATGTATGCTAATTACAAACAAGATCCTAAAAATGATAAAATATTCTTTAATGCACCATCAGTAATAGTTGTTACAGCTAATTCAGATGTTAGCGGTGCTTTAGCATCTTCAAATATGGAATTAATGACAAATGCTTTAGGTCTTGGAACCTTCTTTAGCGGATTTTTTGTAAGAGCTTCTCAAAACAGCAAAGAAATTTTAGATTTTCTTAATATAGAACCAGGTAAACAAGTTGTTACATGTATGATTATAGGATATCCAAGTGTCACTTATAAGAGAACTGTACCAAGAAAATCTGCAAGCATAACTTGGAAATAAGCTTTCTATAATTTATAATAAAATAAAAAAGGGAGGTATTTCTATGGATTTTGTAGAGTTAGTAAAAGAAAGATATTCTGTTAGAAGTTTTGATTCAAAAAAGGTTGAAAAAGAAAAGCTAGATTTAATACTTGAATCAGCTAGATTAGCTCCAACTGCTGCAAATCGCCAGCCACAGAGAATTCTAGTACTTGAAAGTGATGAGGCTTTAGAGAAATTAAAATCCTGCACTACTTATCATTTCAATTCACCACTTGCATTAGTTGTGTGTGTTGATACAGAAACTTCTTGGAAGCGTGTTAAGTTTGATGGTAAATCCTCAAGTGATATTGATGCAAGTATTATAACAACCCACATGATGCTTCAACTTCATGAACTTGGTCTTGGAAGTACTTGGGTTGGTTTCTTTGACCCTGTTGCAATAAAAGAAGCCTATAATATTCCTGATAATTTAGAAGCAATAAGTATACTTCCAGTAGGATATCCAAGTCAGGATTCAAAACCTAGCCCTATGCATACAACTAGGAAAGAACTTTCTGAAATAGTTTTTTATAATAAATTCTAATATGAAAAATGATGCTATTTATTCTAGCATCATTTTTTTATAATACTCACTTAATGAAGAAAGTCTTTCAATCATAAGTTCTTTTAAGGAATTAGGTTTTATTGATATTATAGAGTCAGAGTAATTAATAAAATAATTTGATATAAATTTCTCCTCTCCTCTATTATAAAAACCCTTGATATAATTTCTTTCACCCTCAATATTTAAGTGCATTGATGGATAGTGCTCCTTGTAAAATAAGTCTACACCTTTATTAGTTACCTCTATTTCAAAATCTATAGCTTCTTTTCTTTTAAATACTTTTAAAAATGCTTGCTTTAATTCTTTGATAGATTTGGGTTTATAATCATCTATTATAGAAATATACTCTATCTTGTCACATCTAAAAACTCTAATAGTTTCAGTTTCAAAATTAAATGCAGTTACATACCATTGCCCATAATTAGCTGTTATATCAAAGAACTGAACTTTATACTCTTTTCTAATTCCCTTTTTAGTATAGATTAGATTACAAACCTGCTCCTCAATGGCTGCTTTTAAAATATCTTTTAATAAAGGACTACTATTATTATGTTTTGATACTTCAAACCGTAATATTTCTTCCATCTTATGAAGTTCGTCAATATATCCTTCTGAAAGACACATCTCAAATTTTCTTTTTAATGTTTCTAGTTTTAAATGAAATGGAGTTGATTCGTAAGCTTTTAAAGTTAACATCGAAAAATATAACGCACTCATTTCATCTACTGTAAATACAATTGGAGATAATAATTTGTTTTTTAAGACACCATAACGACCATTTCTTCCTGGTTCTGAAAAAATAGGCATTCCCATTTCCTCTAAAGATGCTACATCCCTTAATGCTGTACTTTTAGAAATATCATATCTATCCATTAGATCCTTAAGATTAAAGAAATTTTTATCATTAAGATATATCATCATATCATTTATTCTTTCAGATTTACTCATAATTTTCTCCTTATCATATTAATGGTATCAAAAAATGACACCTTTTGAAAGTATACTATAACTATACTAATTATTAAAGGAGCGAATTAAATGGATATAAAAAAAGAATTTTTAAGAATTATGAAAGAGCACACTGAAATTGCCTTAGCAACAAATTTTGATAACCAATCTAACGTAAGAATTGTTAACTTTTATTATGAAGAAGCTTCTAACCTGCTATTTTTCACAAGTTTTAATAAAAACAATAAAGTAAAAGAATTTAATTTAAACCCAAATGTAGCCTTTACAACAATCCCCCATGTAGAAAATGAACATATAAGAGCAACAGTACAAGTTATAGAAAGTCCTCGTACTATATATGATTTAAGAGAGGCTTTTGTAAACAAGTTCCCATTCTACGAAGATTTAATAAATCAAGTTGGAGAAAGTTTAATTCTTTTTGAAGTTCATTTTCCTAGTGCTAAAGTAACTTTAGATATGGAAAACAGCAGTACAATATCACTAAAATAAAAAATATCTGGAGGCAATTACTGTCTTCAGATATTTTTTATTCTCATCTATTTGCCCAAGCTGGAAGTTTCTCCATCATGGATTTTGCTGCTGAGGTTGCGACTTCTTCCATTAACCCTTGAGTATTAACTATAAATTTTGTTAAAGACTCTAACTTCTCATCATAAGACTGCATTGAGCCGTCTTCTTTTGAGCAGTATTTACAATAATCTTTAGTTTCATCTTCATTTGGAAAGTCCTCTTTATGTTTTAATGGCATTCCACAGGCAATACATTTTTTCATATTTTTCACCTCTTATTTATTCCTTTTTACATAATCGGTTATTCCTAATCTGTTTCCAAAAGGATCTTCAAACTCGACTGCTACTCCAGTACCTATTTCAAAGGGTTCTGATAAAAATTCAACCCCTTTTTCCTTAAGTTCTTTATAAATATCTTGAACATTATCAACTTCAAACCATATAGTAGGTTTAATGTTTTTAAATATGTTTTCATCTTTTAGTATAATTGCAGGTTCTTCATCACCTACATTAAAAGCCATCATTCCTTTATTAGAGAAATCAAACTTAAGTTTTAATCCCAAAGTTTCTCCATAGTACTTTTTTGCTTCCTTAAGATCTTTTACACCTAGAAAAAAATTATCATAATTATTCATGTTAAAGTCCCCTATCTTTTATATATTTATTTGCAAGTTTATAAACTTGATTTATATGTTTATTAGAAATATCCCAAGTTTTAAGTTCTTCTATTATGAGAGAAGTATGTTTTTTACTTATATCTCTTAATGCATTTCCTACAGATTTTCTAACATATTCACTTTCATCTTCTTTAAGTTCTGAAAGTAAATCTACTGCTACCTTTGGATGGTCCCTAAAATAATCTCTTCCTGTCCATATCCTTAATCCTTCAGTAACAGTCCTTCTAACATTTGCTCTATCACTTTTAAGCCAATCTTTAATTACAGGTAATATTTTTTCATATCCTACACAAGAGCAATATTTATCAAAGGCCTTTGCCAATATCTCTTGAACTCTCCAGTTTTCATCTAAGCTTACTTCCTCTTTTAGTAATACCAAGGCCTCATTTTTCTTCCAAGCAATTTCTCCAAAAATAAAAACTCCAAGTTCCCTAACTTGATAAATTTCTGATAAATAAAACTCTTTTCCAAGGTTAAAACTCTCTTCAATAGTATTGTTCTTAACTAAAACAAGAGCTTCTTTTTTAATTTCCTTAAACCCATTTTCAACTGTTTTTACTCTATCTAGTATCTCCTCATACATGCTTATCCCTTCTTTACATTTATTAGTTTTATATAATGATTAATTAAATCCTGACCATAATTATTTAAAATAGATCCATCTTTAGTAAATAAATCCCCATTAGTTAAATAATAATGGATTAATCCTACCCATGAATTAAATAACAAATGTATAGGTGTATCTATTATCTTTCCTTTAGCTATTTCTCTCTTTAATACTTCCCCAATATGGAAAGATATACTGGATTGAATTATTATATATATATTACTAGCACTTTCAGGCAGCAATCTTCTTTCTATTATGAGCCTTGTATAAAACTTTTCAAATTCCATAAGTCCATTTATGTGGGCTTTTAGAATCTCTTCTAAGCTGCTATTTACATCAATGAGCTCTTGAAGTTTTGAAACAATCCTATCCCCAACCTCTTCAATAACAGTCACTAATAACTCCTCTTGAGTTTTAAAGTGAGAAAAAATTGTTCCGTGGGATACACCTGCTTCTTTTGATATATCTATGGTTTTAGTATCTAATATTCCATTATCACCAAATAGTTTTATGGCTACCTCTATTAATTTCTTTCTAGTTAATTCTTTCTGCACATTTCTTTTATTTTCTTTCATATGTTTCTTCCTTTAATTTAATTGAGTGTTTACTCATTGAGTTACAACTTAATAATATTCTTATAATTATTTTTTGTCAATAAAAAGTATCTAGAAAATTTTCTAGATACTTTTGGGAATCTATCCTATTGGAATATATGTAGCTTTTTCTCTTGTTTTTGAGAAAAAATTATCTACTGTTTCTATCCACTTTTTAAAGTGCTCAGTTTCTAAATGAGACGACATGCCTTTTTCTGACTTATATACTTCATAAAGCAAAAACTTAGTTTCATCTTCATCACTTTGAAAAAAGTCAAAACTTATTACTTCTTCTTCCTTTAAAGAATTTCTCTGATTCTCTAAAGTGGCCTTAATAAAGTCTTCTCTGTTTTCCTTCTTAACATATAGAGTTACACTTTTTATTATCACTTTTGCTTCTCCTTATAGTTCCATGCTCATTCTAATCATATCAACACACTCTATACCATTTTCTATGATTTTTTCTTCATAATGCTTTTTGAAAAAATCTTTATCAACTCCAGTTATTCTAAAACCACATTTTTGATAAAAAGCTAACTGAGTTATACTTGAATTTCCTGTGCCAACTTCCAAGGTCTTTACTCCTTGCATTTTTGCTTTATCAATTGCATCATATATTAACAATTTACCTATTCCTTTTCCTTGATACTCATCGCAAATCGAAATATTTACAAGCTCCAAGGTAGATGGTCTAGTTTTAATAAGTACATACGCACCTATAATACTGTTACCAATAAAACCACCATAAACATCACCTCTAGTTGTATATTCCTCTATTACTTCCATAGACGGATCTGCTAACAAAAGTAAATCATAAGGAATTTCCTTTTTATTTTCAATTTTTCTAATCTCAATTTTCTCCATTTGTCCCCCTTACTCCAATAAAAGTTCATAGAACTTCATTAGATTCCTTTTAATCTTACTACTATAGAATACCATGATCTTATTACATTTGATTATTAAAATTCGATGTGGTATTCTTAAAAATAATATACAAATTTGACTTAAGGAGTAGCAAATATGGAAAGTATTTATAAAAATTATTCACCACTAGCTAAACTTGAAAATGAAGATGAAGTTAATAAATATTGGTTTATATTTTTCAATAACAAGCTCTTAGTAGAACTCATTAACGATAAAGTAAGTATTCCCTCTACCAAAACCCTAGAAGAATTAAATCTTTATATTGTTAGAAAACAATATCTTGGAACTCTTTTGGGAAAACCTTCTTATTCAGTAGAAGTTGATTTAGAAGAATCCCCTAAAGAAAACATGCACTTTAAGGAACTACGATCTTTATATAATGACTTATATGAAGATATCTTTCTTTTAGCTGGGAAAGCTTATCAAATTGTTACTTGGGATAAAACTCATCAATATTGTGGTTGTTGCGGAAGTACTACTATAACGATCAAAGAAGAATATGCAAAAAAGTGTACAAACTGCGGATTTATAAACTATCCAAGAATATCACCTGCAGTAATAACAGCTGTATTAAAAGATGGTAAAATCCTTTTAGCTCACAACAAATCTTTTAAAGGAAATATGCACAGCCTTATAGCAGGCTTTGTAGAACCTGGAGAAACTCTTGAAGAAGCAGCCAAAAGAGAAATCCAAGAAGAGGTTGGAATACAGGTTAAAAACGTGAAATACTGGGGAAGTCAACCCTGGCCATTTCCTAATTCATTAATGGTTGGGTTTACTGCCGAATATGAAAGCGGAGAAATAGTTGAGGATGGAACTGAAATTCTTTCAGCAGACTGGTTTGATATTGATAACCTACCTGAACTGCCAACTAGAGTGAGTATAGCAAGAAAAATAATAGATTCATATATAGAAAAAAATAAAGCCTAGTTATTCTAGACTTTATTTTTTAATTTAAATTATCCACAAAACATGTCCTATTTCTTCCTAAATTTTTTGCTTCATACAAAGCCTTATCTGCATCATTTATAAATTCTGATATAGTATGTTGATTATTGGGAACCATCGTTGTTACTCCTAAGCTTAAGGTCACATTTTTAGATATAGGAGAAGACTCATGGGGAATATCAAGATTTATTATATTTTTTCTTATCTCTTCAGCTATAATTTCTGCACCTTCTTTATGTGTCTCAGGCAATATTATAACAAACTCTTCTCCACCATACCTAGCTGAAAGATTCAAAGTCCTTTTTGCACTTTTAGATAGTTCTTTTGCGACTGCCTTTAAGCAGTCATCACCTTTAATATGTCCATAGTTATCGTTGTATAATTTAAAGTAATCAATGTCCATCATTATTAAGGACAGTGGTTTACTTGAGTCTAAGCAATTATTCCAGCTCATTTCTATATATGAATCAAAATTTCTTCTGTTTGATATTCCTGTTAATCCATCTGTGTAAGATAAATTTTCTAAATTAAAATTTGCTGCCTTAAGTTCAGATAATTCTTTTATCTTAATCTCTAGCAAGGTTTTTTGTTGTTCAATTATTTTGTTTTGATTATAAAGCTCTATAAAAAACTTCACCTTACTTTGTAATACCACTGGTTCAATAGGCTTAAAGAGATAATCAACAGCACCTACCTCATACCCCTTAAATATACACTTCTTTTCTTTGCTTATTGCAGTTACAAATATTATAGGAGTAAATCGAGTTCTTGAATTACTTCTCATTAGTTCAGCTATTTCAAATCCATCCATTTCAGGCATCTGAACATCTAATAAAACTAAAGCAAAATTATAATCAAACATCAAGCTTAGTGCTTCATTTCCAGAAGTAGCTTTTATAATATTGCATTCCATATTATAAAGTATGCTCTCTAATACCAACAAGTTTTCTGGTCTATCATCCACAATTAATATATCTATGTAATTTTTTCTGCTCACATTAAACTCCTCTAATAGTAATTTTATAAAATTATAAACCTAAAATTGTTCTTCTATATCTCTTTTGAAATATCTTTTCTTTCATTACAAAATCATTAAACATTTCTGCATTTTTAGAAAACTTTATATTTTCCTTAGAACCTAAACATAAAAACCCACCACTTATTAAGCTGTCTGCAAAAAGCTTAGTGACCTTGTCCTGCAAATCCTTACTAAAATATATTAATACATTTCTGCAGACTATAACGTGCATCTCTCCAAAAACTCCATCTGTAACAAGATTATGGTCTGCAAAAGTAACCTTCTCTCTCAAACTTTTATCAAACACAACAAAATCATTGCTTGCCAAATAATAGTTTGAAAGAGTTGATGACCCTCCAGCTTTTTGATAATTATAGCTATACTCCTTTATTCTCTCAAGTGGATAGATACCTTCTTTTGCCTTTTTTAAAACAACCTTATTAAAATCTGTTGCATATATTTGAGCTCTATCATATAAACCCTCTTCTTTTAGAAGAATAGCCATAGAATAAACCTCTTCTCCAGTTGAACATCCAGCATGCCAAATTCTAATAAAAGGATAAGTCTTAAGTACTGGTATAATCTTGTCTCTAAAACTTTTAAAAAAGCTTGGATCACGATACATTTCAGTTACATTTATAGAGAAATCACTTAATATTGTGTTTATAAACTTTTTATCATATATAACTTTGTGTTGAAGTTCACTTATGTTTTTTAAATCTTCCATAGTCATTCTATGAACAATTCTTCGTTTTATATGGGCTGGAGAATAACCCCTAAAATCATAACCGTATTTCTTATATATTGTTTCAAGTAATAAAGTTATCTCCAAATCTTCATTCTCAATTTT
Source organism: Clostridium sp. UBA1652 (assembly GCF_002320975.1). Taxonomy (NCBI): domain Bacteria; kingdom Bacillati; phylum Bacillota; class Clostridia; order Eubacteriales; family Clostridiaceae; genus Clostridium; species Clostridium sp. UBA1652. The sequence continues at coordinate 54,341 of NZ_DCLI01000076.1, read as the reverse complement.
TTCTTTTAATTCCTCATTACTCATTTATACAACCACACCCTTAATAGAGAAATAAGTCTAGGAACGTCTATAGGTTTAGTTAAATAGTCATCTGCTCCTACTTCAATACACTTTTGCCTATCTTCTTTCATTGATTTTGCTGTAACTGCTATTATAGGTGTTTTTGTAAATTTTGAATCTTTTCTAATTTCTTTAATTGCTAAATATCCGTCCATGTCAGGCATCATTATATCCATTAAAATTAAATCAATATTACCTTCTTCATTAAGTTTTTTTATTCCTTCACTTCCGCTTCTTCCAACTACTACCTTAAGACCTTTTTCTTCTAATACGCTAGTAAGTGCAAATACATTTCTCATATCATCATCTACTATTAGAATTTTTTTATTCTTAAAACCATCTTCTTCTGCAGCTGATTGCATTTCATCTATTTCTATATTTTTCATTTCTATATCAGTTTCTTGAAGGAATAAACTAACTTCAGAAACTAATCTTTCGCTAGAACGAGCACCCTTTATAATAATACTTTCAGTATACCTTTGTAACTTTTCTTCTTCATCTCTTGTTAATTGTTTTCCTGTATATATTATTATAGGAAAGTTTATAAGTTCTCTTTGCTTTAGTTCTAATAAGAAGTCTAAAGCTTTCATGTCCATTAATTCATAATCTAATATCATGCAGTCAAAGTTTTCATTTTCCAATAGTTCTAATGACTTTATACCACTTTTTACAGTTGTTATAAGTATATCTTTACCTTCTAATATTTGTTCTATATTCGAGTTTTTTTCTGATTCTACAATCAAAAGTTTTTTAAACTCATATTTTAAACTATCCACTTCTTTTTCTTCTGCGTTCTTACTTACTTGAGTATTAACTTCACTATGAGTTTTAACCCTTTTTGCTTCAAAAGTCAAAGTAAAGGTGCTTCCAATGCCTTCATAACTCTTTACAGTTATTTCTCCATTCATAAGTTTTGCAAACTCTCTTGATATAGATAATCCTAGTCCAGTTCCACCATATTTTCTGCTTGTACTTCCATCTGATTGTTTAAATGCCTCAAATATAAGTTCCGTTTTATCTGACGCAATTCCTATTCCTGTATCTTTTACAGCTATATCTATATAGTAATTATACTCATCAGACTTTTTAGTTTTGCTTGAAGTTATAGAGTAAGTAACTCCACCTTTATGAGTAAACTTAAATGCATTAGATAAAAGATTGTTCGATATCTGCTGAAGTCTTTGATAGTCTGCCATTATTTCTAACTCTAATCCATCTTCTACTTCAACATCAAAGTATAAACCTTTTTTCTCTGCAAATGGAGCAAAAGATTGTTTCACATATTTCACCAAGTCTGTTAAACTGATAACTTCTAAGTTCAACTCTAACTTACCTGCTTCAACTTTAGAGATATCTAATATATCATTTATAAGTTTTAACAAGTCTTCACCAGATGAGTTTATAGTGTTTGCAAACTCAAGTTGTTTTTCAGATAATGTACCATTTTCTTTATTCTCTGCAATCATTTGTGAAAGTACTATTATGCTATTTAATGGAGTTCTAAGTTCATGGGACATGTTAGCTAAAAACTCCGACTTATATTTACTTGCAAGTTCTAAAGCATTAGCTTTTTCCTCTATTTCTTTTTGGGCTTTTGTTAAATTTTCATTTTTTGCTGTTATATCTTTTTTCTGAAGTTCTAAACCATTAGTTCTCTCCTCAAGTTCTTCATTTAAAACTCTAAGTTCTTCTTGCTGCCTTTGCATATAAGCTTCGGACTCTTTTAAAGCCTTAGTTTGTTGTTCTAACTCTTCATTATTTTGTCTTAACTCTTCTTGCTGAGTTTGTAGTTCTTCTGACTGTTCTAAAGTTTTTCTTAAAAGCTCTTTAAGTTTGTTTTGAGCTTCTGCAGAGTTTACAGCTATTGCAACTCCATTACTTACTTGTTCAATAAACTCTAACTGTTTATCACTAAACTCGTCAAAAGTACCAAGTTCAATTATACAAACTACTTCATTATTATCTAAGCAAGGAACAACTAAAATGTTTTTAGGGACTGCTTCACCTAGTCCGGTATTTATGTATACATAGTCCTCTGGTATATTACTAATTGTCATACTTTGCTTTTCTAAAGCAGCTTGACCTATTATACCTTCTCCAAGTTTAACTATGTTAGAAAGATTTTTACGTTTTTTATATGCATAACTTCCAACTAACTTAAAGTTGCCGTCTTCTGTTTTAACATATATAGCTCCTATTTTTGCATCAACATATTTACTTATATAATTAATTACTTTGTTGGCTAATACTGGTATATTAACCTCTCCATTTATATTTTCGGTAAGTTCTGCATGTCCTGACTTAATCCAATTTTGATTTCTATTTTCTGTCATTATTTCCGTTAGTTTAAACATAAAAGTATTAAAATACTTAGCCATAGCCCCAAGTTCATCTTTTGAATCTGCATTTAATCTAACATTTAAATCTGCATCTCCTTCAGATATTCTTTTAAAAGTTTCTGTTACTGTAGTTACAGGTTCTACAACCATTCTTGCCAAGAAGAAACCTATAAGTACTGAAACAAAAATTACTGCAACAGCTCCAACTAAAATTACATATACGGTTAACTTTTGAGTAGCTTCAAGATTGCTTTTTCTAGTTTCCAATATACTAACTTCTTTATCAGCAATCTCCTTTAAAGAACTCCTCATATCGTCCATATAGCTCTTAGCAACACCTTTTTGAGCTTCTTTAACTAATTCTTCAAGTTTTAAGTTTCCAGTATTAACTTGCTTTCTTGCTTCAATTATGTTGCCATTTTGATAGTCAATCCATAAGTCTAAGTCACTTCTTAATTTACTTATTCTTGTTTGTTGTAATGTATTATCACTTGTATAACTACTTAACTCTTCAATCTCACTATAGACACTACTCTTTCCAGTATTAAAGGGTTCTAAAAAATCCTCCATACCAGTAAAAGCAAACCCTCTTGCTCCAGTTTCCATATTTAATAAACTAATTAAAATCTGATCCGATTTTCTTATTATATTGTAACTCTCAACATTTGAATCAATTGCCTTACTTTGTCCATTAAAATTAATGTAAATATAACTTAGTAGTCCAAGTACACATACAACTACTAATCCAAGTGCAAATGATAATTTTTGAGCAATGTTAAAATTCTTTAAGAACATATAATTCTCCTAAATCAAATTATTTTTATCTTATATAAAAGTTATTTTAGCATACGACAAATTATTACACAATCAAATAATATTAATTAAAATTTTTATCTAAATCCATTAAAAAAATTGAATATAAAGTTTAATTTAACAATAAAAACCACTAAAAATCCATTTGACTTTTGGTGGTTTTATGTCCATTATTTTATAATATTATCAAAATCCCAATTACACATTTTTTCATTAAAAACTTTATGCATATATTGACTTGATTCTTTCTCTAAAGGTAACCATTTATTTTAATATGTGCATATACTCTTTAGCATCCTTACCTTCAACTAAAAAGCTTTGACCCTTTGAACAAAATACTGAGGTAGATGTATACTCAATGTCAGCATTTTTGTTATATCCTATTTTTTCAATTACCTCTTCTTCATTATGGCACACATCATAACCATCAAATATTAAGTTAAGCTTACCTTTTCCTTTTGTAATTGCAACAAACTCAATGTTATAGTTCATAAAAGTTGCTACTGGTCCTCTTCCTAGTATTATCACTTTATCAAGGTTTATATCAGGAGCTTCAAAAGTACTATTTAACCTTTGTATATCTGATAATATTTTCCCCATATAATCTAAATGCGCTTCTATCTTAAATCTATAATAAGGCTCAAGTATAATGTTTTTTGTGCTTTCTAATCCTTGTCTTAAAGCTCTTAAGGTAGCTTCTCTAAAATCTCCACCTTCTGTATGTTTATTGTGTGCTCTTCCAGTAAGTAAAGTTACCTTTATATCCGTTATAGGTGAACCTGTCAGTATTCCCCTATGTTCTTTTTCGAATATATGTACCTTTACTAAGTTTTGATTTCCTACTGTCATATCATCTGCATGACACTTATTTTCAAACTTTATTCCTTCATTTCTTTTTAAAGGTTCTAACTTTAAGTGAACTTCTGCATAATGTTTCAATGGTTCAAAGTGTCCATATCCTACTGTTTCTTCTACTATTGTTTCTTTATAAAGAATTTCACAAGGACCAAACTCAACCTTTAAATCAAATCTCTCTTCCAAAACTTGTTTCAATATTTCTAGTTGAATTACTCCCATTATATGAAGTTGAATTTCTTGTAGTTTTTCATCCCAAACTATATTAAGTGATGGATCTTCTGCTTCTAAGATTTTAAACTTATTTAAAACTTCTTTAATGTTTAGTTTTTTATCAAATATAACTTTAGACTTTAATGTAGGTACCATCTCATAATAAGCATTATCTACTAAAGTCCCAATTCCTTCACCTGTTTTAAAACTACTAATACCAGTTACCCCAAAGATATCTCCAGCATGAACTTCATCAACAGTTTTAAACTTACTTCCACTATAAACTCTTATCTGGCTTACTTTTTCGTAAGTTTCTACATCTTTAGTTTTAAACTCGTCTCTTACCTTTAAAGTTCCACTTAAAACTTTTAAGAAAGTTACTCTACTACCTTGTTCATCATACTTAATCTTGTAAACTAGTGCGCTTAACTCTTCATCTTTGTCATACTCTGTATAAGTTAGTAAGTCAAACTTGGTTAAAAACTCTTCAACTCCTACATCTTGTAGTGCAGACCCAGTTAAACATGGATAAACTTTGTTTTCTTTTATAAGTTTCTTTAAAGAACTTAACCACAACTTCTCATCATACTCACCATCTAGATACTTTTCTAATAGGTTTTCATCTCTTTCTGCTACAAACTCTGCTAACTCTTCACTTATACTGTTATCTTCAAACTCTTTTGATATTAAAAGAACATCTTCTGTTAGATTAGTTTTGATTTCATTTAATACTCTATCAATATCTGCAGTTTCTCTATCCATTTTATTTATAAAAAAGAAAACTGGTACTTTATTTTTTCTAAGAAGCTCCCAAACAGTTTCAGTATGAGCTTGTATTCCATCAACTCCGCTGATAATTAATATGGCATAATCCATAACCTTTATGGCTCTCTCCATTTCCTGGGAAATATCGATATGACCTGGAGTATCTATAAGATAATATGTAGATTCATTGTAGTTAAAAACAGCTTGATCTGAAAAAATTGTTATTCCTCTATCTTTTTCTATATTGTGACTATCTAAAAAGGAGCTTTTATGATCAACTCTTCCTCTATTTTTTATGCTTTTTGAGTGAAAAAGTATCTGCTCAGAAAAAGTAGTCTTTCCTGCATCTACATGGGCTAATATTCCTATTGTTTTCTTCATGTATTTTTCTTCCTAACTTTCTTCTGTATTTAATGTCCTTACTTTTAGATAAGTAGTATTCCCTTTTGTCCAATTTTTTAGATTTATTAATCTCTCCCCATTATCACCATGATCTTTACTATTATAGGCTCCAACTAATTTATCACATGGTACTTTAGAACATTCCCCACAATGATTGTAGTTCTTATCAATTGAACATTCTGCAACTAAGCAATTACCCCAAAATGGTTTTCCATTACATCTTTGACAACCTGGACAATTAGTTTTCTCTTTCCAATCACATACTCCACAGTATGTACCACATCTTCCTACTAAGTTTTTATCCATATTACAATCACCTTTTCCCTAACTCATAGTCTGATTTAAAAATGCAATAATACCAAATAATAACTTGTTTATTAAGTGCCTCCATAATTTCATCTACTTTAAATCTATACTTAAATCCACACTTTTCATTAACTCGTCTTGAGTTAGTATTATAGTCAAAGTGTCCACACCATATTAAGTCTAACTCTAGTTCATTAAATCCATACTCAATAAGGCACTTAACAGCTTCTGGAACAATTCCTCTTCCCCAGTACTTGGGATTAAGAACATATCCTACTTCTCTTTGATTTAAGTGCACCGAAGTTTCATCTGGCTTTCTATCATGAAGTCCAATTCCACCTATAACCTTATTTTCTTCTTTTAAAACAATAGCATAGTTTTCTCCACTTTCAATAAATATTTTAATTATCTCTTTACTTTCTTCTTCACTTTTATGTGGTTCCCATCCAGCATTAGGTCCAACTAATGGACTTTTGGCATACTCATATAAATCTTTACTATCACTTTCTTTCCACTGTCTCAATATCAATCTATCGGTTTCTAAAGATTTCAATTTACTCCCTCCATGTTAAGTTTTAAATTCTTAATATAATTAAATAGCTTAGGCTGAATCACTGGATAAGTTAACTCCTTCGGCATTGTTTCAAAAAATTTAACTTGTGAAATCTCATAGTCAGGTAACTTACCTATTGTTTCAACTTCTGCATATAATAGTTGTCCAAAAGTTTCACCATCATCTTTTTTTTACAGAGTATATACATACTGGAACTATAGAGTATTTTTTTGCACCAGTTTCTTCAAATAGTTCTCTTCTTGCCGTAAACATAATATCTTCATCTTTTATAGAATTAAGTTCATAAAATTTTACTTCCATCATATTACGCTCTCCCTTATATGTTATGCTTTAATACATGCAGCCACTACTGATACAATAAACACTATAGAGTCAACTAAAACTGAATTTCCTATAATCAAGCTTATAAAAATATACATAGTGCTTATTCCGAAACATATTCTAAAGCTTCTAAATAACTTTTTCCCAATACTTTTTCGTTCTTCTGAAGTCATATTACAAGCAGTCTCATAATCATAACTCGTTATCCAATACACTCTTTCCTTTTTGTATATTATATAACTAATAATAATTAAGCAAAAATTCATGATGAGAAACATTAGCTTTATAGATACTGATGAACTTAATTTAAAATAATTATTTGTGAAAATTGGTAATAAAATAGAGCCCATCATTATTATAAAAATTATAATAAACTACTTATAGGTTTTCTTTTCATAATAATCACTATTCATTCTCATATCCCCCATATATTAATATAAAAAGTATATCATATATACCATTTTATAACAATTTAACAAATAAAAAAGCCATTGTTTGCTTAACAACAGCTTCTACATATATTAATATCCTACTTTTTCTTTATACCAATTAGGCTTAAAGCTTTTAAATCCATCATAAACATCATAAAGTTCTTCTGCATTTTTTATCATGTAATTAACTTCTTCTTCTCCAAAAGGAATAGCCCAATATATCGACCCTATTGCATTTGTAACCATATAAACAAGAAGCAATCTAAAAAATTCATCTGGAACATCATTATTAAAATAGCCATGTATCTGACCTATCATAAAAGGAATACTAACTTGCCAAGTAAATATGCTCCTATTAAATTCCTCCCAAGGATCACCATAGTCACTTCTGTTAAAATCAATAACTCCAAGTTCTCCTTCTTCTGATATCACTAGATTACCTAAATGAAAATCTCCATGATGAAAGGTTTGTGGTCTATTTTTTAAATAGCATATACTTTCTTCAAGAATCTTTATGTATTTAAAATCCTCAGGTATCTTTATTGAGCAATTCTTATAACCTTCTATCTTTTTTCTTATTTTAAGCCCATACCGTAAAGCCCAATCTTCTACATCTTCATTAAAAGGAATAGAATGAATCTTACTTAAGATTTCCCCTGCTTTTACTCCAAGCTCATACTGAGATTTCTCACTAAAGCTATTAATTACATCTACACAATCACTTCCTGAAACCCAGCTAAGAAGCATATATGAATTTTTACTTTCATTACAAACTCCAAATTCTATTGGTCTTTGCATATTTATCCCAGTAGTTTCAACCAACTTCATGAAATTAAACTCTTTAAGTTTATTCTCATAACTTGAATACTCAAACAGCTTAAGTAAAAACTTCTCTCCATTTTTATCCTCTATAAAAAACTTTTTATCTTCTGAAAAACCTTTTAAAACAGGTTCTACTTTTATCCAATCCTTGTACATAGGAATATCTTTTATAGCTCTTAAATCTTCCATCACTTCTCCTAGTTAAACTAAACTTTTAATATCATTCCATTTTCTATATCTTTAAACCCGTACTGATTGTATAATTTCCTTCCAATTTCAGTTGCATTTAACATTATAAATTGTGCATGATTAGTTTTTGATATCTCAATTAACTTCTCAAGTATTGTGCTACCTATCTTCATTCTCCTATATTCTTCTTTTACATACATACTTGTTATATATGCATTTTTCCCTGATATATTTGAAAGAGAAGGTACAGATTCATAAAAGAACACTATTCCAGTTCCAACAATACTATTTTCATCTTCTGCTAAAATAGTAACACATTCTTTAGTTAATATCTTACTTTCAAAGTACCCTTTAATATTTTCATATACTTTTTCAAAAGCTTCATGTGATTTGTCAAGACCTATAAACTCAGCTCTAAGCCTTACTAAACTATCTATATCGCTTTTCTCTGCTAACCTATAGTTAATCATATCTTACGCACCTATCTAAGTTTCTTTACAAAATTTATCCCATCTTTCCACTGTCCATTTATTTCTACTACATTTTTCACTCTATCTAAAAACTCAAACCCATTTTTTATTAATACTATTTGAGAACCTACATTGTCTACAGCTGTTCCAGCTTCTATCATATGTAGATTGTGTACTTTATACGCATATTCCAAAATAAGTTCTACTGCTTTTTTACCATACCCTTTTCCTTGATATTTCTCAGCTATCCTATACCCGAGTTCAGCTTTATTGATATCTCCTCTTACTACAGATACAAGATTTATTCTCCCAATAAGATTCTCAAACTCATCAAATATCAAATACATGTACACTAACTCATCTTTTTGCTCCTCAACTAGCTCCTTTTGTATCTTTCTAAAATTGTTTATATCATAATACTCACTTCCTCTTGATGGCAAAATCTTTTCAAAAAAATCTCTGTTCTCAACTTCAAATTTATAAAGCTCATCTGTATGAGATTCTTCAAGTAATCTTAATTTAATATTCATGTTGCCACCTCTAATTACTAATCAAATATTGTAAAAGAGTTAGGATCAATATATGCCTTATAACACATCTCAATCTGCTCTTTTGTATTTCTTCCAGTAGACAACTCTGGTAAGTCATCTACTTTAAAAAGCCCACTTTCCTCTGTTTCTATGTTAGGGACAAATTCTCCCCCTACTAATTTGCAAAGTACAAATATCTTATAGATTCCATAAGGACTAACTTCATCTATATGTTTGCTTCTATCTAATACCGCAATTAATCTTTCTGCAATTACGTTTAAACCTGCCTCTTCTTTGACTTCTTTAACAGCATTTTCTTTAACTGATAAATTTGATTCAGCCCATCCTCCAGGCATAGACCAACGTCCATCAATACTCTCCTTAACTAACAAAATCTCATTCCCTACAAAAATAGCTGCTCTTATATCAACTTTAGGCGTTTGATATCCAGTTTCATTACAAAACAATTCCTTAATCTTCTCACTGCTTGTTTCTGTGTATTCCTCTAAGATCTCAACTGATATATCCCTTATTTGATAAAATCTCTCTACATCATACTTATCCTTCGAATATTCTAATCCAGCTTGAGCTATAGACTGAAGTCTTTTAGCCCAATCAAGCCATCTTGGTTCCATAGGTATCCTCCTCAATTCCGTTTATCCCTTAATACTACTATTGTACCATATTTGTCCTTATATTTTTTAACAAAAAAGAGAAACACAAACGGCTTCTCTTTTATATATTAATTAATTTTATTTCTAAAATAATTATTAGTTATAATTTTCTTCCCTATATTATAGGATTCCATTAGATGATTATATTCTTCATCATCTTTTACTTCTCCTTTTATTTCATTGCCCTTTATTATAGTTGCATTTCGAGAAGTATTTACAAGTATTCTTCCCATAACACTATCTCTATAATATTTATCATCTATACCTAATAAGTAACTAATTGTAGGCATTATGTCAGTTTGTCCGCCATAACTATCAAATCTCTTTCCTTCTATTCCTTCAGAATAAATAATTAATGGTATTCTTTTATCATATTCCTGCCACCAATCTCCCTCTAAAGGCATATCTTGTATATCTTTATTGTAATATTTATGTACTCCAGAATGGTCCCCATATATTACAAGTACTGAATTCTTCATAAGACCAGACTTCTCTAAAAGATCTATAAACATGGCTATTTGTTTATCAGTATAATGAACACTTTGAAAATAACCACCTAAATAGTTTTTATCAATTTCTTCTGGTAATTCAAGTTCTCTATATTTTTCAGCTATATCGAAAGGTCCATGACTTGATAATGTAGGCAATACTGCATAAAATGGCTGAGGTAATTTAGTTAGTTTTTCATGAAATTGGGTTAAAAAACTTCTATCTGATAACCCAAACCCTGCATATTCATCAACATTATATTTACTTATATCCCACTTTTCATTAAATTTTAGCCCCATATTATGAGCTTTACCCCAATTCCAATCTTGCCCTTTTTCTGCATGTGTTGATACAGTATAATATCCATTTTTCTTAAGTACCACTGGAAGAGAATTATATTCTACTTCTGGATTAGTTAAAAAAGTTATGCTCTCTCCTAAAGGAAACACAGAGGTATTCACCATCATATCGCAGTCTATACTATTTCCTCCATTATTTTGTTCAAATATATTGTTAAAATAGTAAGACTTATTAATAAGTTTGTTTAAGTTTGGTGTAATTTCTTGATCATACACTTTTTGATTAAGTACAAAGTTTTCTAGAGACTCTATTTGAAGAAATATAATGTTTTTACCTTTAAATTTACTTTTATATTCATTATCTACTATATCCTCTTTATTATCTCTTAACCAGACCTCTATATCTTTTATATCACTTTCACTAGTTTTGTTTTTTATTTTTTCTATAGTATTATCTATCTCATATATATGGTATGCTATTGGACCTAAGTTTCCCATCATCATTCTTGGAGCCCAATCCACTTTAAATAACTTTTGTTCACCCTTTGTAACATCTTTTATATCTATTAAAATATGATAGGAATATATAACTATTAATGAACTAATTAACACTATAATCCCTTTTTTTATCTCTCTAGGTTCATAAACCTTTGTCTTTTTCTTATATAGTGAAATAATAATTATTAAAATATCAATCCAAAACAATATATCTATAGGGCTTGGATTAATTAAACTTGAATTAAAAGAATTAAATAACCCACTATAGAAAAATCCTTGCAACCCCATAAAATCATTATTGCCTCTATAATACCAAAGGTCTAATGTAAGTAGAGCACTATATACCATATTGCTTACTAAAACATATATAACTCTATTTTTAAAAAAATAACCTAATGAAAGTATTAATATTATAAATGAAGAGAAAAAAGGTATTAATATTATCCCTTGAATACTATATATGTTAAATGCTACTATTAAGATCAAAAATAGAATAGTTTTCATCATCATATTTACAAACATTTTAACACCAAAATGCTTATTTATAAATTTAGCTAGCTTTTTCATCTTCTTTACCTCTAATTATTAAACTTTCATCTTGAGTTATACTTCTAGTATCCTTAAAACTTGCTGAAAATAATACTACTACCCAAGAGATTATAAATCCATATCTTTCTTGAGTTTCAGATATTAAATATAATAATACAAATCCCCCAAATAAAATAAAAAAGAAATTTATCTTTTTACTAGTAATATAATTATACATTATAAGAGATTTTAAAACTCCAATTAACATTGTCATATAAATTAAGTTTATAAAAATATTGATCTCTGGTATAGAATCCTTCATAAAAATACTTATACGAGTATCACTTGCATCTACAATAGACCATCCTGATGCACCAAAATCTCCAGATCCCCATTGACTAGCTAATTTAACCATATAGTGTCCAATAGTTTTATGTATAGGCGTATTTTTAAACCTGTTAACTATTATTGATTTTGAAACTTCCTTTATTTTTTCAGCATCGTAATTCTGCTCTTCTGGAACTTTAGCATCTTCCTCATTCCACCTGCCGTGAAACTCAACATTGGTTCCTTTTAGAATTGATGTAATTGAAGGTTCTTTTGAGTTCCATAAATGAGTTTCTGTAATTTCAAAAAACAGAAGGCTTTGGCTAATTATAAATATCAAAATCCAATAACTTAAAAATATTACTGGAAATGATTTGATAGATTTTTTGATGCCTTTATATACTAACGTGTATACTAAAAAGGCTAATAGGAATACAGCTCCTACCATTCTAAACATATTTGCTACGGATAGAGCTAGTCCACACATTAAATAATACTTAATCCCATTTTTTTCTCTTAATCCTCTTAAAAACATGTAGATACCTAATAGATAAAATGGCATGGCAATATTTTCTGACATAGTTTCAGAAGTGTACATAATAAAAGCAGGGAATGAACCCAATATCATAGCTCCAATTATCGCATTTTTTCTTTCACTAACTTCTTTAATTGTTAAATACAAGAAGTAAACGGACAGCGTTCCCCATATTACATTTAAAAACTTTATTATAATTAATGGATTTTCTGTGATATGGTAAAATATCGAAAAATATAAAACTGTTATAGTATCATGGGCAAATCTTGCGAAATAAGCATAATCTTTAAACCCATAATAACTTCCATTTGCTACTTCCTCGGCATAGCTATACATTAAACCAAAATCTGATGTTGGTTCAGTTGGAATAAATATTATCCATAATAAACGTAAAATAAAAGCTCCCAATAAAACATAAACTATACTCTTTTTATTATTTAAGTCTATTAATAAATTAAATTTACTCTTGTACCTCATATACATTATTAAGCATACAATATACACAATTATTATTACTGCGCCCGAAGATTTACTCATTTTATAATAATGTCTCACCAAACCTGTTGACATTAATAATGCAAAAAATAAAACTACTGCAATTCCGTAGTTTAAAAACTTGTTAAAATATTTGTTAAACATAACTACCTCCTATGTTGCATATTATCCATTTTTGTCATACATTAACTCATTTATAATATCACTTCCAAAGCCTATGTTAACATAAATTTCAATATTTGTACATATTAACGGTATTTAATCATAATTTTTACATAAAATCCTTTTTTATTTATGTATTTTTGCGATATTCAATAACATAGAATTTATTTGTTTATATTATATTAACTTTCTATTTTCTATATTGCTTTTGTAAATTTAACAGTATACAATTCACTTGTGCACTTCTAATAATTGCATAAATATTTATTATGTAAGGAGGATTATCATGTTACTTTACGCTATAATTTCTATTACTTCAGCTCTTATTTTTTATACTATTGGAGTTTGGAGCGAAAAAATCCAAGGTGAGCTAAAGAAATGGCACTTAGTTGTTTTTTGGATAGGTCTATGTTTTGATACTCTTGGTACAACTCTCATGAGTAAAATAGCTGGAGATGGATTTCAACTTAATTTTCATGGAATCACAGGATTAATTGCAATTGTTTTAATGTTATTCCATGCTCTTTGGGCTACATTTGTATTAGTAAAAAATGATGTTAAAGCTAAAGTTAATTTTCATAAATTCAGTATAATTGTTTGGATAATTTGGTTAATACCTTTTATATCAGGAATGATTATTGGAATGTCAAAATAGAGAAGTAGTGAAGAAGCTTAAAAGTTCTTCACTACTTCTCAAAATACTCCACTATTTCTCTACCACTTCTCAAATTTCTCAACTACTACTTTTTCTTAAACTTTGTAATTTTTCTGCAAAACTCATATTATCACCTCAACTAAAAACTACCCCATTACAGTTTTTATCTCTATACATTTCACTTTACATCCTGTCAACTCTAGGTTGCAATTAACCTATTCCATTTTATAGAATGAATTTATTTATTAGATAAATAATTGCTACACTTAACAAAACTATTGCCGTGGAAAGTAATATTATTTTCACTATTCTATATTTAAATAGTTTTGATATAAAGTATGCTACACCTTCAAATACAATTTCAAAGAGAAACTCAAATATAAAATCTAACATTTCAAATCAGCTCCAGCCATCCTTCTTACTCTTTTATAAAACTATACCATATATTTGAATTAATAATAATTACTAACTTCTTAATTTTACTAAATATATAAGTCATAAGAATATTTTTCCTATATTTGTCCATAATTCAAATAATAATCAATGTAAGGATATGATAAATTAATGCAAAATAAATCTTTATCTAAAAATCTTCATACTAATTTACAAGTTATTAAAGACCTATTTAAAAATGACAGTACTCTAAAAATAAGAATATTTCAAAATGAATCTTTAGGATTTATAGAGGGCTGTATCATTCATATAGATGGAATGGTGGACAACAAATTTGTAAGTGAAAATGTAATAAGCCCTTTTTTAAAATCAGATTTCTCAAATTACAGTGGTTCTGATATATTTAAAATATTTAAAAATCAAATTGTTACTTCAAATGAATTAGAAGAATGTAATAGTCTTGATTCTATAGTTGATTCCATTTTAGAAGGCGATACTGTATTTCTATTAAATAATTCTAAATATGCTTTAATCATAGGTTCTAAAAATTTTCAAACAAGATCAGTAACAGAGCCAACTTCTGAAAAAGTTTTAAGAGGTCCAAGGGAGGGATTCACTGAGTGCCTTCTTACTAATATATCTTTAATAAGAAGAAAGATTAAGAATCCAAATTTAAAGTTTCAATTTAGGGAAATTGGTGAAGAAACCAATACTAGGGTTTGCATATGTCACATAGAAGGAATAGCCTCAAATAAAATTTTAAATGAACTTATAAAACGACTTGATTCTATATCAATTAACAGTGTGTTAGATTCTCAATATATTCAAGAAATTATAGATGACCTACCATTATCGCCCTTTGAAACTATAAACAGCACTGAAAGACCTGATGCAGTAGCAGGAAAGTTACTTGAGGGAAGAATTGCTGTTTTTGTAGATGGTAGTCCTTTTGTTTTAACATTACCTTTTTTATTTATTGAATATTTTCAAGTTGATGAAGATTATTATAACAACTTTGTATTTATGTCTTTCAATAGATTGTTAAGAGTTTTAGGTTTTATTCTATCCATAAGTATTCCAGCAATCTATTTATCTTTTGTAACTTATAATCAAGAAATGATACCTACACCTTTATTAATAAGTATTTCTGCTGCAAGATTAGGAGTGCCTTTTCCAACTGTTGTTGAGTCTTTTATTATGCTGATAGTTTTTGAAATTCTTAGAGAAGCTGGTGAAAGAATACCTAATAACATGGGTCAGGCAGTAAGCATAGTTGGTGGTCTTGTTCTTGGTCAAGCAGCCGTAGAAGCTAGAATAGTTAGTGCTCCTATGGTTATAGTTGTAGGATTAACCGGTATATGTGGACTTCTAAATATCCGAGTAAAAGGAGCTACTATATTTTTAAGATTCTTTTATTTAATATTATCATCATTATTTGGCATGTATGGATATATAATCGGACTTATATCTACGCTTATATACTTAATGAGCATATACTCTTTTGGAGTTCCTTATATGACTAGGGTTGGTTCAATAAAATTTCAAAACATAAGAGATTCAGTTGTTAGAGCTCCTTGGTGGTATATGGGCGTAAAACAATATATTATTGGTTCAAAATTAAGTATGAAAAATAAAAGGAAAACAGGTTATGGCGATGAAAATAAATAAAAAAATCTATATTTTGTTGCTCTTTATTTTTATTTCTACTAACTTAAGCAGCTGCCGGAATTATAGAGAAATAAACGATATGTCCATAGTTTCTGGCGTTGCCATTGATAAAGGTGGTGCTGATGGAAAATACGAAGTTACAGTTGAATTAATTGATATACAACAAGGGAAGGACATAAATATGCACTCCAAATATATAACCCTTTCTGGTAATACTATGTTCGAAATTAGTAGAAACATGATCTCTCTTATTGGAAAAAAATTATATTGGAGTCACTCAAAAAGCATAATTATTAGTGAAGATATCGCACGAGATGGAATTTCTGGAATACTTGATTGGTATAGTAGAGATGCTGAAACTAGAACAGATGCTTATATATTAGTCTCAAAAGAAAATACAGCTAAGGAAATTTTAAAATCAAAGCCAGTAACAGAAAATTATACATCTTTTGAATTATCAAAACTTCTAAAAAACGAAAAAACCTTATCCAATGTTCCTGTAGTAGACTTATGGGGTATACTTGATACATTTGCACAAGATGGCTTAAGCACATGGCTTCCAACAGTAAAAATAAATAAAAACAATGATGATAATATTCTTCAAGTAGATGGTTCTGCAATTTTTTCTAAAGATAAACTTATAGGTTGTATTGATGAGAATTCTACAAAAAGCATATTGTTTGCTAAAGATAAGGTTAAGGGAGGACTACTGGTTTTAGATAAAGAAAGTGAATCCCCTATTACTTTTGAGATATTCAAAAATAAAACTACAATAAAGCCAAGTATTGAGAATGGAAATTTACAGTTTAATATATATACCGATACAATTGTAAGTTTGGATGAAATACAATCCGATTATGAATTTTATACTGAAGAGGGTAAAAGTGAATTGGAGAATGAATTATCTGATATGCTTCAAAAGTCTATCTATTCTTCAATAAAAAGAATTCAATCTGAATATGGTGCTGATATTTTAGGTTTTGGTGCAAAACTATATGAAAATAATCCAGCTACTTGGAATGATGTAAAAGATGATTGGGATAAAACATTTAAAACGTTGACTATATCAGTTAATTCAAAAGTTAATATAAAAAATAGTGCAGTTACATCTAAACCAATAAAAGTAGGTGATTAAGTGTTAATAGTAATTTTTTCAGCTTATATACTGATATTTTTAAATGATCAACTTCCTCTTTATAAGCAAGGACTTAAAAAAGACTTTTATCTTAGCACAGTTATATTAACCTTCTCCTTAATTATATCGGTTTTAATAACCCTAAGAATAAAAATTCCTAGTCCATCTAGACCATTAGAACAACTAGTTAAATTAATTGTTGAAAGGATTTAATAATGAATAAAGAAACAATTTCTGATAGCCAAGGGTTTAGTATAGTAACCTTATTTTTCTTGGGGAGTATTGCAATATTAGGAACTGCTAGCGAGGCGAAAAATGACAGTTGGATTTCTATATTAATTGCTATTGTACTCTCTATTCCTGTAATATTTATTTATGCTAGAATTTTATCTCTTTTCCCAGGAAAAGATTTTTTTGATATATTAACTATAGTGTTTGGTAAATGGCTAGGAAACTTTTTTTGTATAATATACACTTGGTACTTCTTTCATTTGGGAACTTTAGTTTTACGTAACTTTGGAGACTTTATGAATACTCTTGCCTTTCCAGAAACTCCATCTATAGTTTCTATCTTGTTCATAAATGTATTATGTATATTAAGTGCCAAATACGGTATCGAAGTCCTTGGCAGAAGTTCTAAAGTTCTTTTAATCATATGTGTAATTGTATTGTTAATCATTCAAGTTTTATCCATCCCACAATCACATTTTAATTATATTAAACCAATCTTAGGTAATGGATTACTGCCTGTACTTAAAGGTGCTTTTTCAGCTTTCACCTTTCCATTTGCAGAATCTATAGTTTTTTTAGGAGTTTTTAGTTCTTTAAAGAAAAAAAATTCCCCTTACAAAATACTATTCTCAGCTTTATTAATAGGTGGTGTTATAATTTCTATAGTCCAGATAAGAAATATAGTTCTCATAGGTAATAACGTATTATCCTCACTATATTTCCCTTCTTATATTGCTGTAGGAAGAATTCATATAGGGGACTTTTTTGAGCGAATGGAAGTAACAGTATCTATTGTTTTAGTTGCTTCAATATTTGTTAAAATAAGCGTATGCTTAATAGCTACCTGTAAAGGGATAAGTAAACTTTTTAATACTAAAAGCTATAAATCCATAGTTATTCCAATCAGTTTATTAATGAGCTATTTTGCATATTTTATTTTTGATAGTACAATGGAAATGCTTAATTGGGTTACTGTAGTATATAAATTTTACGTAATTCCTTTTCAAATAATTATACCTATTATTACAATCATCTTTATTGAAATAAAACGTAAAAAAGGCATATTAAAAACAACTTAGTAGCAAGTAATCTCTATAACAAATTAGGTTATAGAGATTACTTTTAATTATCTGTAAATTTCAGCTCACTTATTACTATTTCTTCATTTGGATTTGGTATAGGCAAGGTCTGAGCCCCTAATGATTGGTTTGGCCTTGGTACTGGCATGTCCTTTACTCTTCCGTCTGTATTATCTATAACTTCTAAAATATTATTATCTTTTCCTTCATCTTGAGTTTCGTAAGACTTATAAGTTATTCTTGATTTTATTTTAGATTCCTCATTAGTTGGTTTTAATATTAAAAAGGATAAGCAAAAAATCATAAACGTCATAAGTAAATATCTTATTGCCCTTTTCACTAAAACCATCTCCTTTTACTTTTTTCTTTATATACATATTACATAATATATTTCTATATTCCTATTTTATTATTTTAATATGTTTTCTTGCTCTATAATTAAAAAATAAAATACTTCCTATCAAAATCCAAGTAGCCATCATAATAACTATTCTATTTGATATAAAGATGCAAGCTACCCCAATAAGAAGACTGCATAAGCTGGCTGAAATACTTTGCCAAATCATAACATTATTAAGCTTTCCTTCATCTATAATCTCATATTTTTCTCTTCTAAGTCCATTTATAGCTTTAGGCATGTTCTTCCTATTCTTAAAAACAAAAATCCCGCCTAAAAAAGCTACTAATACAAATATTATTCCTGCAATTTGATAGTTCATAAAAAGCCCCCCAATTTTATTATTTTATATATTATAGCATATATGTCTTTATTCTTTAAATAACAATTACGGGGCTTTTATAGGTATTATTAATTTTCTTAACATTTAAGGTTTATAATAAACAAAGTTTCTCTTCTTCAATTACTTTTTTGTCTATTCTCGGAAATAAAATTTCAAACTCACCAATTTCTTTTCCACCTTCAATATTTAATATATTCCAAGATGATTGAAGCTCTTCTGTTGAAAACCAACTCTTTATCTTCTCAGAAGACTCTGGTAAAAATGGATGAAGTAAATTAGCTATATTTATTATTGAAAACAAACAATTATATATACTTTCTTCACACTTTTCTTTATCTTCATCTATAGTTATCCAAGGGGTTTCCTCATCAAAGTACTTATTAATACTTCTTATAAAGTCAAAAATTCTCCCTATAGCAACTTTTATTTCTCCTTTTTCTATACTATCACCTATATTTTTGTATAGATTTTTTATTTTAGTTTCTATGGAGTCATTTAGTTTTCCATTAGGTATTTTATTCTCTAAATACTTTTTAACAAATACTAAGGTTCTATTTACTAGATTTCCATAAGCTCCTAAAAGTTCACTATTATTACTGTTTACAAATTCTCTCCAAGAAAAATCAGAATCTCTTTTTTCAGGTGAATTTATAAAGAAAAAATATCTTAAAGTATCTGACTTATATCTATCAATTATATCAGGTGCCCATACCGCCCAATTATTACTTGTAGAAATCTTTTTACCTTCTAATGTCATGTATTCACTAGAAATTATCCTATCTGGAAGTTTCTCATAACCTATACCTTTTATTAATGCAGGTAATATAATAGAATGAAAAGGAATATTGTCTTTCCCATGGATATAGTAGGCAAGTGCTTCATCATTCCAGAATTTATCCCAGTCTTCCCCACCTTCTTCTCCCCATTTTTTACTTGCCGTAAAATACCCCAGCACTGCATCAATCCATACATAAACTTTTTTATCTTCATAGCCTTCTATAGGAATATCTATTCCCAATGATAAATCTCTTGAAATTGCTTTATCTTTTAATCCTTCATTTAGATATCTCAATGTGTTATTTATTGCGTTTAATCTCCAGTTTTCTTTTGCATTTTCTAGATTAGCTTTAATATCATCTTGAAACTTTGACAAAGCAAAATATAGCTGTTTTGTATTTTTAATTATAGGTTCATTAGAGCATAACTTACATTTTCTATTTAATAATTCAATAGGCTCTAATAAACTTCCACAACTATCACACTGATCTCCTCTTGCTTTACTTCCACATTTAGGGCATATTCCTTCCACATATCTATCAGGCAAAAATTGATTACACTTTTCACAATATATTTGCTCCACTTTTTTTTCATATATATAAACCTTATTATAGAGTACCTTTATAATATTCTGAACCTCATTTTTGTGAAATTTATCATCAGTTCTTGAATAATAGTCATAAGAGAATTTCAGCTTATCAAAACAATTTTTAAATTCCTCATGATATCTGTCTGCTATATCACGTCCCTCTACACCTTCTTTTTTGGCTCTAATTGCTATAGGTGTTCCATGGCAATCGCTACCTGAAACATATAAAACCTTATCGCCCTTCGCTCTATAGTACCTTGCTAAAACATCTCCTGGTAATAGTGCCGCAATATGGCCTATATGCAAAGATCCATTAGCGTATGGCCATGCTCCTCCAATAAAAATATTTTTCATCTTTAACTCCTCCTTTAAATTACAAAATAAAAAACTCCCACTCCTAAGAAATTAATTCTTAGGAACGAGAGTAAAAACTTCGTGTTACCATCCTATTTCATTTATAAGTCACCTTATAAATCTCCTCAAGTACGTCAATTAAGCTTGATTATACTCTATCACTATAACGGGTGAACCCGTTGCAGCCTTAAATTCTAAAAGAAATCTCGGTGCACTACTCCAAGGCCATTTTCCTTTTAATATCCTTCGCTTCTTCTCACCAAATAGAAACTCTCTGTAAAAGTATTTTTAAAAGTACTTTCCTTTTCTTTGCATTTAAATAAATTATACACTTAAACATATCATAGTCAATAGTCTATTAAAATATATCATAAAGTTTCTCTTCATTATTGACTTTATTAACTATAAGTAACTTAAGAGGAGATTTTTTATCACTCCTGTCATGACCTAAAAAACATAATGTGTTATCATCAATTTCTCCATAATAACTTCCAAACTCCATAGGACTATACTTTTCGCTATATTTTCTATAAACATCATAGTCCCCTTCTTTAATACCTACATATCTATCTTCAAACTCCCTATTATCAACTATATCCAACTTATCTTTTTCAATATCATATAAATATGTATTCTTGTTTTTTATTTCAGCGCCACTATCAGCAGTGTTAAACATTATAATTTTTGAACCAGTATTATCTACTCCATAAAAAGTGGTCTCTGAACCTTGGATATGATTCATATCTATATCTTTTAGGTCTAAAGCCCTAGAGATTTCTTGTTTTTCTAAATCATAAACCATAATTCCAACAGCACCACGAAGAATTGCTTTATCTTTAGAAACATAAATTAAATCTGTAAATGAGCCTCCGTACTCACCTTTTTTAATCTCCTCTATAATTTCATCCATATTCTTGTTAGTTTTTGCTGCTTCGTTATTTCTACACCCAACAAACACACTAATAATTATAAAAATAACTGTTAGTAAACTAAGCTTTTTTTTATTCCTCATATTCCACCTACCCTTTATTAAGAGCTTCTTTCTCAGTCATGATTTTCTATATATGAAATTTTCTTATTTTCATACATAAGCATGTCTATATGTTTAAAGAATTCGTCTGCTTCCATTTTGGAATTACAGCTATAGATATCGTATCCTATGGAAAAGTTAAGGTTGTATGGTTTTAAATTACTTACATTAAAATTCTCAACATTTTTTCTGATTCTATTTACCACCTTATCAAGAGTTTGTCCATTATATATGTCAGTTATAATTACAAACTCATCTCCCCCAAACCTTGCTATAAAATCATCTGTCTTTAAACTTCTTCTTATAATCTCAACTGAATCTTTTAATGCCTCATCTCCAATTTTATGTCCAAATCTATCGTTTATAGATTTAAATTCATTCAAATCCAATAGTATTGCTGAAAATGATTTGTTTTCAGTTGAATTCCTAATTCTTTCTCTTATGTACTCATCAAGTTGTCTTCTATTATATATTCCAGTTAAGTAATCAGTATTTATTCCTCTATTTTGTATGTTAAAATATATAATTAATAAAGATAACATCATTCCTACCCAATTTAAGGAGTATCCATAAAAAAGTACTTGGATAGTTGTCCCAATTGCCATTGGAATAAAATAGACAATCATAGAAATATACTTACGTTTTTCAATGTACTGTTTATGTTTAATTAAATACATTAAGGAATATATAAGAAGCCCATAACAATATGCTACATGTAAAGCAAAATAAGGACCTCTATGATATATATTATTTTGATCAACATAAAAAAAGCTTCCAGTAAATAAGCTTATAATACATATCATTAAATTTAATAAGAAAAACACCATCAAAACCTTTTGTTTTTCTTTAACCTTAATATCACTAGAAAAAACATGATAACTAGTATAAAGAACACTTAAAGATGGTGGAATGGGTTCTAGCACATAAAGTAAAAAATTAAAACCAGTATTAAAAGTTAAATTCATAGATCCTTTAAGTCCATTAAATTTCCAAGCAAAAGCATCTATAATTATCATCCCTATATTGGCTAAAATCATAGCTTTAAACAATTTATATTGCATTGAAATATTCTCTGAACTGCTTCTTATATTTAAAAATATAAACACTAAAATTATAAGAGATACTGTATTAGCATCCAATGTTTTTAAAGTCACCTTAACCGCCCCATATTAAATAATATTTTAATATTAAATATACCTTGTTTTTACATTAAAATCAATTACATAAGTTAATTGTATCACAACTACTACTTTTTGGTAATTTTTTTCAATCTTTTTTTATAAAATTTAAACCCCGAATACTAGTCAACTAGTATTCGGGGTTTTTTAAATACTTATTTAATATCTAAAAGCCAATTTTCTGCTTCAGATTTATCCATAAATACTCCTAAGGCCTTACCTTTATTACTTTCTAACATCATTTCTCTAAATCTATCATTTACTCTATCCTCATTGTTTAAAACAATGACCATTTTTATACGATAATTTATAAATTTCTGAAGTATCATTCCAGCTAATTTTGTTCTTAAATTAAAAAAATCGTCTGATAATATTTTCTCATGTAGTAATACGTTATATACATCCGCTTCCCAGCAACTAGATATAATATCTAAGCTGTCTTGTTCAGATTTAATTTGCTCGTTAGAAGCTCCATTAAATTCTAAGTATTTTTTATTTAATTTTTCAACTACATTGTATTTCATTTAAATTCTCTCCATCCTTTTATGTATTTTCAGTAAGAAGTGCTATTGTACTTAACATTTCCTGAGTAAAATCTATACTACCCCATAGAACCACTTTAAGTTTTCTGTCTTCAGTATAATATTTGGCATTAATTGCAGCTTTTCCAATCTTAGAGTCTCTACTATTTGTAATAGCAACTAATGTATTTGATATTCTCATATATTCATCTGGAGATATGTTATTAATATCAACTACTGTAGATACATTTATATTATGTTCCGAAACTTCACCACTTGAAGTGAATTCAAATTCATTCTCTTCCTTTTTATCTTCTTTACTAACAGAAAAATCATTTTTCTCCATGAATGTACTTAAATCATGTCCTGATATTCTCCATTGCTTTCCTACTTTACGAGCTCCGAGTTTTCCCTCATTTATAAACTTTCTTATAGTTTTATGGTGCATACCTAATAAATCTGCTATTTGGTCAATAGTATAAAACTTTTCTTCCAACTTAATACCTTCTTTCAAAGTTACTCTATATTTAGATATTAATGATTTTATTGCTATTTGTCAAGTTTTTGTTGTATTTTATTGCTATTTTTTATCCTTTATACCCAAAATACCATAGTATTTTTTCAAATACTATGGTACCTCTTTAACTATTTTACTTTTCTATAAATTTAGTCAGTTCTTTATTAAATCTGTCCTTCTCATCATAGAAGACCGCATGTCCACTATATTCAAATGGTATCAATTTAGAGTTTTTAATAGCTTTCTTTTGTGCTTCTCCTAATTCAAAGAAACAAACCTTATCATGAATCCCATGAAGAATTACAGTTGGAACTTTAATTTTCTTAAGGTCAGAAAATAACTCCTCCTCTCCTAGCCAAGTTTTTGCAACCATTGCTGTTCCCCATCCTGATGCTTCTAATCCTATGTTAAAAAACCATTCTGACATTCCTTGACTTATATATTGAAAGAAAAATAAATCTCCAAATCCTTTTAGCATCTTTGGTCTATCAGTATATGTTCCGTCAATAATATTATCTACTACTTCCTTTTTTTGTCCATATGGAAAGTTGTCTCTTTGTATAAGACTTGGTGCAGCTGCTGCAACTAAAGCTAATTTTGATACTCCATATCCATCATGTCTAGCCATATATCTAACTGCAATAGCTCCTCCAGTTGAATGTCCTAAAAGTGTTATATCCTTTAATTCAAGAGCATCAATTACACAGCGAACATCATCAGCTAAACGATCATAATCATATCCACTCCACGGTCTATCTGAATTACCAAATCCTCTAGTATCTATTCCTATACATCTATATCCCATCTTTGGTAGTTCATCAAACTGATACTCAAATAACTTAGTGCTTCCTGGCCAACCATGTAAAAACAATATAGTTCTTTTCCCTTCTGGATTAAGATCCTCTACATATATTTTCACATTTTTTTCAACTCTAACGTAGTATCCCACTAAAATGCCTCCATATATATTTTTTCACTATATTTTATTCATTATCATATAAATAAGTGAGTTATTTTTTAGATTTTGGACAACTTGCTAATTATCTATTATAATGTAGAAAATGGTTGAAATATGTTTTGATATGAACACTTGAGGAGGTAACAAAGTGAATTTTTTAAAGAAACTATTACTTCATAGGATTACTTTTGTATTTGTCTCTATTTTAGTTCAAATTGTTGTCTTAGTATGGGCTGTATTTAAGTTAGATGAATACTTTGTTTATTTTTATGGAATAAGTGTATTCATAAGTATGTTATCCGTATTAGCAATTACCAACAGTAATAGTAATCCAGCTTATAAAATTGCATGGATAATTCCTATATTATCTCTTCCTGTTTTGGGTGGTCTATTTTATGTATTTTTTGGCGGAAGCAAGCTAAACAGAAGAACAAGAAAAAAAATGAAGTATATAGCTCTTAAATCCTCTGAGGCACTATCCTCAAAGGATGATATCTTAGCTGATATTAAAGACAAAAATCCTATTGCAGGAATACAATCTACATACATAAAAGATTACGCTTTTTGTCCACCTTATGATAATACTTATGTGGAATATTTTCCTCTTGGGGAAGATGCCTATAAAGTCCTCATTGAAGAACTAAAAAAGGCAAAACATTATATTTTCCTAGAATATTTCATTATAACTGAAGGATTTATGTGGAATAGCATTTTAGATATACTTATAGAAAAAGCTAAAGAGGGAATAGATGTTAGAGTAATGTATGATGATGTTGGCTGTCTTTTAACTCTTCCAGAAGGGTATGACAAAAAATTAGAGAAGCTTGGGATAAAATGCTCAGTTTTTAACCCTTTAAAACCTTTTATATCTTTTAGATTAAATAATAGAAATCATAGAAAAATCGCTGTTATTGATGGGATTACAGGTTTTACAGGGGGCTTTAATTTAGCTGATGAGTACATAAATGAATATGAAAAATACGGACATTGGAAAGATACTGCTATAATGCTTAAGGGTGACGGTGTCTGGAGCCTTACTGTAATGTTTTTAACTATATGGGATTTTCAAAAAGGAATTGATGAAGATTTTAGTAAATTTAAGAACCCATTAATTTCTGAGCTAATATTTAATAAAAATGAATATGTCCAACCTTTTACTGATAGCCCCTTAGATGAAGAGCCTGTGGGAGAAATTGTTTATCTTAATTTAATTAACAAAGCAAAAAAATATGTATACATAACTACCCCTTATTTAATTATTGGTAATGAAATGGTCACAGCTTTAACTTCTGCTGCAAAAGGAGGAATTGATGTTAGAATAATAACACCACATATTCCAGATAAAAGAACAGTTCATGAAGTAAGCAGATCATATTATAAAACCTTAATTAATAGCGGAGTAAAAATCTATGAATATCTTCCTGGTTTTATTCACTCAAAGTCTTATATTGTTGATGATGAATATGCAGTAGTTGGAACTATTAATATGGATTATAGAAGTCTGTATTTGCACTTTGAATGTGGTGTTTGGATGTATAACTGTTTAAGTATTAAAGATATATATTCAGACTTTATGGCAACATTGGAAAGATGTAAACAAATAACTCTTGAAGAAACAAACAATATAAAATGGTATAGAACAGTTCTTCGTTTGATACTTCGTATATTCTCCCCAATTATGTAATAAAGGCGGTACAAGAATATTTTTTAATCATTCTTGTACCGCCTATTTTAAGCCTTTTTACAATATATATCATAACTATTTAGCTATCCCATCTAAATTAAAGCCTTCCATTTCATGTTCAAATAAAGGCTTACTGTAATAATAACCTTGAATAACATTGCATCCAAGCTCATTAAGTATATCCAATTGTTTTTTCTCTTCTACCCCCTCTGCTACTATTCTGTATTCAAGGGATTTGCATAAATCAATAATACATTTTACTACAGCCTTATACTTGTTAATATGTATGTTATCAATAAAAGACTTGTCTATTTTAAGTGTGTTTATAGGAAGTGCCGTAAGATAAGTTAATGAAGAATATCCTTTTCCAAAATCATCTACAGCTATCTTAATACCTCTTTTAATAATCTCATTTAAAATTTCAATTTTATTATTATGAAGATCTATAAGCATTCCTTCTGTAATTTCTATCTCGATTAAAGAAGGAGACGTATTATTTTTCTGACATATATCTATAAGTTTATCTATAAAATCTTTATTGAGCTGCATAGGAGATATATTTATAGATATATTCTCGAAGTTATAACCTGACTTATTTAATAAATTTATCTGTTTACATACATTATCAATTACCCACTCACCTATTTCTACAATACTTCCTGAAGACTCTGCTATAGGGATAAACTCACTTGGGGCAATTAACCCAAGCTCCTTGCTCTTCCATCTTAATAAAGCTTCAAAACCCGTAGTTTTATTATTGAAACTATTAACTTGAGGCTGATACATTATATATAATTCATCATTACTTATAGCACTTTTAAGTTCTTGCTCTATTAGAAATTTTCTATCATATTTATTTGACATTGATTTTTCAAAAAATGTTATGAAATTTTTTCCTTTTATTTTGGATTGAGCCAAAGCTAAATCTGAATACCTGTATAACTCTAGCATACTTGTTCCGTCCTTTGGAAATAAGGATACTCCAAAACTTACAGTTATGTATAAATCTTTTTCCTTAATTTTTAAGGGTAACTTTAATTTTTCTACTATTCTCTTACACAACCTATTTATATCTTCAACTTCATGGAAGTTTTCTATCAAAATTATAAATTCATCTGCACTCAAACGGTGAACTTTTCCACTACCATAAATAGAATCTGATAATATTTTAGAAACTTCTTTTAGAACCAAATCTCCATAGCTAGGTCCATATATATCATTTATTAATTTAAAATCATCTATATCCATATAGATAATAGATCCCTTTTCATTTTTAAGCTTCCATCTATTTAAATATAATTTAAAATTCTCTTTAAATAATGCTCTATTCGGAAGTTTTGTCAAAGAATCATAATAATATAGATATTCAATATCATCTTTTAATTTTTTCTTATCAGTTATATCTTCTATATACCCTGCTAGTAACTTTATCTTGTTTTCATGGTTTTTAATTAAATCACCTTCAATTAAAATCCATATCTCTTCACCATTTTCATTTTGAATTTTAAATTCTTTTTTATATAAATCACTAGCTCCATCTATCAATGATTCTAGTTCATTTATAGGGTCCATTTTATTTTCTTTTATGATTATTTTATTAATGAAATCAAATAAACTCCTAGTGTTTTCTAACTTTTTTTGTACTATATTCTCAAGGTTTTTTGAAAAGTAAAATTTGTCTTTCTCTATATCCCATTCCCATACTGCTATTCGTCCTTTATTTAGCCCTTTTAAATATCTTTCTTCGACTTTTTTATAACAAAGTTTCATAATCTTCACTCCACATGAAATTACTCTATTTTACTTTCCTGGAGATAGTCTACTATAAGTTTATCCATCTTTTCGCTTATCTCTTGAAGAATATCTCTATCTGATTTATTTAAGAAATTAATATTTATAATTAACTTATTTAAAATCTCCCTCATAACCTCAATTTCTTCCTTTTTCCCCATGATTCACCCCCAAGAACATCTATTACTATTGCATATATTTTATCTTTTAAACAAAATACATATTTTGTGCATTTATTTATGCCTAAATACTAATTAATTCTCTATAAAGCTATAAAGATTTATGGATATTTTTAAATTAATTATATATACATCGGTAAATCATTTCATAAAACCCCAAAATAATACAATATTTTATTAATATTTGGCTTTATATGAATATTATGTTATAATGATTATGTACAAAATATGTATTTTGTAGATATTTTGCATTTATATACTATTATCATATTTATTGTAATTATTTTTAACAAAAATTTAATTTTGACTAAATAAAAAGGAGTAAACTTGCGTTCACTCCCTTTATATATTACTCCATTAATTCAACACGAGAATATATTTTGTTCTTCAGTATTCTTTTTCCTATTCTAGCCTTTTCATCTGTTTTTATATTATTCTTAGCTGAAAACTCTGCTTCCACTTGTTTTATTCCATAAGAAGATTTTTTTTCAGCTATTTCTTTAATCTTCTTTAGAATATCTATGCGATCTTTTTCCATATTCATCACTCCTCATGTTGACTAGTAAAAAGCTCCATTTTTAGAACCTCTATTTCTAATTTTTGTTCTAAGTAACTTATTACTTCAATAATAATTATATGCTCCTTATCTATCAATAAATTTCCTTTTAAAACAAAAATTATATTCTCATTAAGATATTTGGTATTAAGCTTTGCAAATATATATTTACTTTTCCTAAACTCTTGTGGTTTGCAAAAACCAAATAAATTAATAGAATACATTATAGAACTTAGTGATTCTAATGTAAGCTTAATATCCTTCTGCATTCTGCTAATGTCCTCTTCACTATCATAATATGTATATACTTTGATTTGTTTTCTAATTTTTGCATATTCTTTTATAACACTTTCATATAATTCATTTATATCAACATCTAATCCATTCTCTAAACAAGTATCAATGTACTTTAGTACTTTAATCTTGCTATTAAGTACAGCATATAGAGTATCTATTTCATTTTCTTGAAGCATTTCAACATATTTAACACTTTTTATCTCATCCAAAGTAAATTCTGTGTTTTTTAATTTTATATTTATTAAAGTTCTACAGGATATAAAAACAAAGTCCCATATCACAGCTAATAAAGATATACTTGCTAAGAAAAATATAAAATTGAATCTATACTGTGGCGACCAGCTAACTTCTATAATAGTAAACTCTTTAATCTTTTCATAAAAAGAAATTGAAAACAGAGAAATCCATATAAGAACTACTACATAGTATCCTCTTCTAGTTAGTTTCATGTCCTCCTCAAACCCTTGTTTAAAATGAGCCAAAAACATATACATAATGAAAAAAACTATAGGAATAAAAATAAACAATAAAAGTTTTATATCCATAATGACCTCAACATAAATTTTTATATTAATTTCTATTCCTTTATAAATGAATTTAGTACTAAACCTAATAAACTTAAGATTTGTTATTCAAACTATCTCTTTTATCTCTAAAAATAGTTAATAAATATATTATTATTACTGGAGAAACTAATAAGGCAGTACATGCTATTCCAATACTCACAGATATATTAGTTGCTATAATTCCAATGATTGGACCTCCTATTATTTGACCTAAAGCATTAACCTGACTATTAGTAGAAATCACCGTAGCTCTTGCCTTTTCATCTATGTGGTTATTTAGCCATGCACTAAATATAGGTTCATTTATAGTCCTAAACATGTTTGTAAGCAAATATCCCATAAGCATTATTTTAAAATCTTTAGTAAGAGCAAATATAAGCATAAATATAATGTAAAATATATTAGTACCTATTAATACTACAGCACTATTAATTTTTTCCTCTCTCTCTAATCTCTTTACTATAAGCTGCATAACTCCAGCATTTAATAACATTCCACTTATACCAAAAATTCCAAACCAAGTTACTGAACTTAGATTCCAAATACTAGGCAATATGGTATCTTGTAAAAAATGAGCTGTGTAAAGCCTATCGTATCCTTCACTAGCTAGTCCATAGAATAAAGTAGCGGATAAAAGAAGCATTATTATTGGTTTACTTTTTATAAACTTTACACTAGATCTAAAAGTATAACCCATCTTTCTAAAAGTGTTTAACTCATCTGGTGCAGATGGAGTAAAATTTCCCTCTCTCATGTAAATCCATAAAAATATAGAAAATATTATAAATATAGCGCCTCCTAAAGCAATAGGAATTCTCACAGAAAAATTGCCTAAAATTGTACTAAAAACTATTCCTACAATTGATCCAATCTGTCCTGCTTGCGCACCTTTTATATAAACCCGATTTAAATCTTCTCCCTTACTTTCTTCTGCTATCCACGCATCAATTGATCCACTAATAAATGTATAACCTATTCCCCATACTATTTGAGATATGATAATAATTATAAATTTAGGTATTGATGCTTCTATCATAAATCCAAGTCCTATTAAAGTGGTCCCTATTATTATGGATAACTTACGGCTATAAACATCTGAAACTATTCCTGTTGGAATTTCAAATATGAAACAAGCAGCTTCTAAAGTTGTGCCAACCAGTATAAGTTGAAGGGGATTTAAATGCACTTTCTCTATATGATAAACCATAGAAACTGTAAAAACAGAAGAAAAGCACATTGCTGTTATTGCTGAAAATAATAAATATATTTTATATGAAGAAATTTTATTAGTCATAATTAATCACCATCCTTAAAAAAGGTCGTAAATGAACTATTCATTTACGACCTTATAATTGCATTATTTATAAACATGAAAATCTAAAATAGTCTAAATTTATATAGACTAAGATCCAATATCACATATAAACGAAGTAAAAATAGGTATAAAAAAGCACCCTGTTTAGAACACGGCCTTCTCCTACTTTTACTAATAAGGTATAACATGCTCATTTAATATTGATTATTTTATGATACACAAACAAACCTTGAATAAAATCAAGATTTTTTTAAATATATCACTAACAATCTTTATTCAGTTAGTTTAGTTACAAACTACCTCTTTTAGCATATTTACGCACCTTTTCGTTTATATTTTTATGTAATATTAATTCATGTTTATTTTCTTATACATATTAATTATACAATATTTTCAAATATATGCAATAAAAACTCCTCAGAAAAATTTTATCTTCTGAGGAGTTTAGTTTTATTTTAAGTTTATTAATAATTGACCTGCTTTAACTTGTTGACCTTCTTTTGCAATAATTGATCCAACAACACCTTCAACAGCAGCTGTAACCTTAGCTTCCATCTTCATAGCTTCTACAATAATAACTGCTTGATTTTTAGCAACTGTTTCTCCTTCTTCAACAAGAATTGATAAAATAGTTCCTGGAATAGGTGCTCCTATCTGTTTTCTATCAGAAGGATCTGCCATTTCAATTGTGTTAAAGTCTTGAATAAACTTGTTGTTTTTATCTTTAATCTTAACCTCTCTGCGGTTACCATCAACTTCAAAAACAAGAATTTTATTTCCTTCATTATCAGGATTACTTACGCTTAAAAGTCTTATCATATAAGCTTTTCCTTCAGCTACTTCAACTTCACAAGTTTCACCTTCATAAAGTCCGTGGAAGAATACATCGCTTCCCATTCTTGTAAAGTCTCCAACCTCTTTTCTGTATTTTACATATTCCTCAAATACATCTGGGTAAAGAGCGTAACTTAAGATATCTCTCTTATCTGGTTCAATTTCTAATTCGTCTTTTAAATATTTTTCTATCTTATCAAAGTCTTCTGGAGGAAGTAGTTCTCCTGGTCTACAAATTATAGGTTCTTCTCCCTTTAGTACTATCTTTTGAAGTTCTTCTGGGAATCCTCCACTTGGTTGACCCATCATTCCTTTAAAATAAGAAACTACTGAATCTGGGAAAGCTAAATGTGCTGCTTTTTCTTGAATATTTTCTGGAGTAAGATTGTTTTGAACCATAAATATAGCAAAATCTCCAACCATTTTTGAAGATGGAGTTACTTTTACAATATCTCCAACCATATCATTTACAACCTTATAGTTTTCTTTAACTTCATGGAACTTGTGTCCAAGCCCAAAGCTTTCAACCTGTGGTTTTAAATTTGAATATTGTCCACCTGGTATTTCATACTTGTATATTTCAGCAGAACCAGATTTTAAATCGGACTCAAAAGCTTGATAAACTGGTCTTACTGCTTCCCAATAATCAGAAACAAGCTGAATTCCTTTAAGGTTAGTTCCAGTATCTCTTCTAGTATTTTTAAGTGCAGCAACTACTGAGTTTAGTGCAGGCTGACTTGTAAGTCCTGACATACTGTTAAATGCTGTATCAACAATATCAACACCAGCCTCTGCTGCCATTATTACTGTAGCTACTCCATTACCTGTAGTGTCATGAGTATGAAGATGTATTGGAATGCTAATTTCTTGCTTTAATGCACTTACTAATTTAAAGGCTGCATGAGGTTTTAAAAGTGCTGCCATATCCTTAATTCCTAGTATATGAGCACCAGTTTTCTCAATTTCTTTTGCAAGTTTTATATAATAATCTAAGTTATATTTACTCTTCTCATCGTTTAAGATGTCACCTGTATAACATATAGCAGCTTCTGCTACTTTTCCTGTTTTTAAAACTTCTTCTATAGATACTTCCATACCCTTAAGCCAGTTAAGAGAATCGAATATTCTAAATACATCCATACCATTTTTTGCAGCTTCTTTTATAAATTCACGAATTACATTATCAGGATAGTTCTTATATCCTACTGCATTTGCTCCTCTTATAAGCATTTGGAATAATACATTAGGAATCTTCTTTCTAAGTTCAGTTAATCTTTCCCATGGTGATTCATGTAAAAATCTATAGGCAACATCATAAGTTGCTCCGCCCCACATTTCAAGAGAGAACAAGTCATTACCATATACAGAAGTTGCATCTGCTATCTTTAACATATCTCTAGTTCTTACTCTTGTAGCCATTAAAGATTGATGAGCATCTCTCATAGTTGTATCAGTTAAAAGTAACTTATTTTGATTTTTAATCCATTTAATAAGTCCATCAGTACCTTCATTATCAAGGATTTGTTTAGTCCCACTTAAATTTTCAGGAATTTCAACCTTAGGAACTACAGGAACATCAAAGTCTTTTTTAACTCCATTAGTTTCATTAACTACCTTTTCCCCAATGTATCTTAATAGCTTACTTTCTTCATCAGTCTTAGCTTCTATAGAAATAAGTTCAGGGTTTTCTTCAATAAAGCCAGTATGGCATTCTCCCTTTAAGAAGGTAGGATGATTTAACACATTTATTAAGAAGCCAATATTAGTTTTAACTCCTGAAATTGTTGTTTCTTCTATAGCACGAATACTCTTCTTTATTGCATCTTGGAAGGTTCTAGACCAAGATATATTTTTTACAAGTAAACTATCATAATAAGGACTAATAACAGCACCTGTAAATCCATTACCACCATCTAGTCTTATACCAAACCCAGAACTTGTTCTATAAACATCTATTTTTCCTGTATCAGGAGCAAAACTGTTAGATGGATCTTCTGTAGTAATTCTACATTGAATAGAATATCCTCTTGGTTTTACATCATCTTGAGAATATAAACCTATTTCTTCAGAGTTTAAAGGAAAACCTTCTGCAATTAAAATCTGACTTTGAACTAAATCTATACCAGTTACCATTTCTGATACAGTGTGTTCAACTTGAATTCTTGGATTCATTTCTATAAAATAGTGATCTCCGTGCATATCTACTAAAAACTCTAAAGTACCTGCACCTCTATAATTAACATGTTTAGCTATCTTTATAGCATCTTCACAAATTTTATTTCTTTTTTCTTCTGAAAGAGAAAATGCTGGAGTAAATTCTACAACTTTTTGATGTCTTCTTTGTATAGAACAATCTCTTTCATATAAGTGAACTATATTTCCAAACTTATCTCCTAATACCTGAACCTCAATGTGTTTAGGCTTTTCAAGATATTTTTCAATAAACATAAGATCATTACCAAAAGCTTTTTTAGCTTCATTTTTAGCACTGCTAAAAGCATACTCAAGTTCATCTTCACTATGAACTATTCTCATACCTCTACCACCACCACCTGCAGCAGCTTTTATCATGATAGGATATCCACACTCTTTTGCAAATACACTTGCATCTTGGACAGTGTTAACTCCATCTTCATGCCCTGGAATAGTTGGAACTCCAACTGCCTTTGCAACTATTTTGGATTTAATCTTATCCCCAAGAGAATCCATCATATCAGCTGTTGGTCCTATAAACTCAATACCCGACTCTTCACATCTCTTTGCAAACTCAGGGTTTTCTGATAAAAATCCATAACCAGGATGAATAGCATCAACACCCTTTTTAAGCGCAAGGCTTATAATTTCTTCAATATTTAAATACGCTTCAACAGGACTTTTATTCTCACCTATTAGATAAGCTTCATCTGCCTTAGTTTTAAACAAGGAATACTTATCCTCATTAGAATAAATAGCAACTGTTCTAATTCCAAGCTCACTACAAGCCCTAAAGACTCTTATAGCAATTTCGCCCCTATTTGCTACCAAAACTCTTTTAAATTTCTTCATAAAAATGCCCCTTTTCTCTCCTAAAATTTTTGCCTATAGCTAGAATTGGTTTAATGGCTAATAATAAACTTGTAACCACAAAAAAACAAACCTTAACGAACATTTAACAATATATATTAAGGCTTCTTTCTTATTTTCTATATTACTCTATAAAAGCCACCTTTGCTCTTTTTATTATAAATTCAATCTACAATGCAATATACACACCTAATAAAATTCATTATTATAATATATATTCTCTCATTGTTTTCAACTTAAGTACATCTTTATTTTAATTATTATATCATAATTCTTTTAATACTGCTATTCTACAAATAAAATAAATATATTTTTATTGAAGGCTTTTCACTATAAGAATTTGAAAAATGCAAGTTTCACTTCATAATTATTTCGTATTTCACTTTAACACCATCTTATTAAGCAAAAGTAAAATTCTTCATTTATATAGCTAAAACCCGAAACTTATCTAACAAACGCAATTATCCTTCCCCCTAAAATATTAAGAGGAACTTTAGAATTTTAGTTCTAATATTTCAAAGTTCATAACCACCAAAGTTTTAAAGTTCTTTGGTTCTTTGGTTCTTTGGTTCTTTGGTTCTTTGGTTCTTTGGTTCTTTAGAATTTTACTTCCTAGGTACTAGTAAGCAATAAAAAAACACTTTACCATTCACCTAGGAATCTTAAAGCGTTTTTCATTATTATTATTTTATTCCTTTATTCAAATAAGGATTGTACACCATATATGCGTGATTTTCATTTATACACTCATCTTTTACCAATCCAATATTATCATGCATTTTTATATAGGAAATGAGGTTTATTTAATAAATAAACCTACCGTACCACTTTCCAGTATAATTAAAACTCCCAATACTATAAATATTATTGGAACAAAAATATGCTTATACCTCTCAATATTTTTATTAACAAAAGGATGTTCAGCTAATTTAAAACCAATAAAACACCATACACCTGTAAGTAATAAAAAAACTATAACTGTTATTAATATAGAATATAATTTCATACTTGAGAACACTGGTATATAAATACCAATGTTGTCTCCACCATTCGCAATGGTTACTCCTGCTACCTTTAGTATATTTGGACTAATAAACCTTCTAATAGATGCTAAGGTTTTATTTTCTTGATTCAAAACTACTTGTTCTTGTATATTCTCCTCAGCATCTTGAACCTCTTCTTCAAAGTTATTCTTGATTTCTTTTTTATATTCAATATATTCCTTTATCCCTAGATATATAGGTACTAAACCGAGTAACCCAACATACTCCTGTGGAGTTATCGATATTCCTAATGCCCCTGCAATACTTATTGCTGTTAAAGCACCAATTCCTAAATATTGACCAATGACAATATGCTTAACTTTCATGTCTTTATTAACTTGAGAGAAAAACAGCATTAAAATAAAAATATCATCAATATTAGTGCTAAAAAATGAAGCTAGCGCAGTTATTATTGTACTAATCACTTATAATCCTCCAAACAATTAAATATCAGCTAATCTATTTAAATTATACTATATTAATCCCAGTATATAATCGCCTTTATTGATGCAAATTATCTTAAGATAAAATAATTTATTATAAAAAGAGGTGATACAAAATGAAAAGATTTATTAAACACCACATAGTTTTACTATTAATTTTTCTTTGCTCCTTCTTACTTACTATATGTACGCAAGCTCAACCTAACATTGATAATGGCGATGTACAACTGGTTCTTGATTCTTTAAATACAACAACTGTGCCAAGAAATTTACGCAAAACTTCTGATATCTCTTATCTATCCAGTAATAAATCATTAAACCTTACTGGATTAGCTTCGTTAAATATCTCAGGAAGCCAACAATTTTCTGAGCAAAACCTACCATTAATACTAGATTATTTAGACACATCCCTTCCTATAACTATAGTAGATTTAAGACAAGAATCTCATGGTTTTATAAATAGATATCCTGTTAGCTGGGCTAATTTAAAAAATGATGCAAACAAAGACTTAAATAAAGAAGAAGTTATATTAAAGGAAAGTAATCAACTAGAAAATATAGAGTTAAATTCAACTATTAATTTTCAAAAACCTACTACAAAATCACTTAATGTAACTAAAGTTGAAAATGAAGATGCACTAGTTAGTTCGAAGAACGTATCTTACATGAGAATACCCGTTACAGATGGCAAAATACCATCAGATTACATGGTTGACTACACAGTAGATTTTTTTAAAAATATTAATGAAAATTCTTGGCTTCACTTTCATTGTAAAGCTGGTGAAGGAAGAACAACCACCTTTATGATTATGTATGATATGTTTAAAAACGCAAAAAATGTCTCTAGCTCTGATATAATAAATCGCCAATTATCTTTAGCCAAGTTTAATACTAATGTTATCAATAGTTTTCATAATCCTGAAAGAGATAAATTTATGCTAAATTTTTATGAGTACTGTAAAACCAATAATGATAACTTTAGTTCAAAATGGAGTGACTTTATAAAAACTATAACTTTTAATCACTCTATTAAAACTTTCTCTAAAAATACAACAAACTCAAACTATATAAAGAACTCTGAGGTTCCTAAGTTTTTATATGTTATTTCTTTAGATAAATTATCCCCAAGCGAAAAAACTATGATTGCCTCTCTTCAAGGGTTAGTAAGCAATAACTCTTCTACTCAAATATATACTTTAAATTATAATGAGCCAGATTATCAAATCTGGCTAGATGACTTGAAAAGTAATTATAATGTTAACTACGAAATTATTTCTGACCCTTGGATATTAGTAGATAAATTTAAACAGTATGTAGATGGTTATATATTATTTAGTCATAAAAACCCTAAAGACCCCTCAATAAATAACGCCTGCTCTCTTGCAGCATTAAAAAATTCTATAGTCATTAATGAAGATATTGAAAATGAAGTAAATCTACACGGAATTACTAATCTAATTGGTGATTGTAGAAATACTGATAACACCTGGGCATATGATAACTTGTGGGATAAAGGCTTAAACCATTCTCTTTTAATTCAATTATCCCCTGACAAAGATTCCGCCTTAAGAGATTATGCTATACTTTCCAAAGCTTTAGTTTTCTATGAAGAAGATGTTACTAATACCACTCTAAGGGATAAAATATTTTCTAATGCTAATAAAAACTCCACCTGTTTAGGTTGGGGGCCAGATGAATTTATTAATGTAAGTACTGCTTCAAAATATGGAGTGATTATTGTAGCTTCGGACTGGTCATATAACTTAAGTGTACTTAGTTCTTTTAAATCAACTCCTATAAATCAAAAATCTTCCCCAGAGTTTTTAGAAGAAAAAAATGTCCATTACGTTACCTTTGTAATGTCTGATGGTGATAATCAGCAGTGGATTCTTGGAAACAACTATAGCTCTAAAGACTGGTATGGATCAAGTTTAAGAGGGTCTTTTAATATGGGTTGGTCCATTACTCCTTCTATATATTATTTAGCCCCAACTGTTCTTAATATGTATTATAAAAGTGCAAACTCAAGCAATTATAATGATTATTTTATTGTTTCCCCTTCTGGAAGTGGGTATATGTATCCTAGTAAATTTGATACAAAAAGTTTAATTCCTTATATAGATGAATTAAATAATTACATGGATAATGTGAATCAGAAATATGTATCAATAATCGATGATTCCTCATTTTACGATACTGAACTTTGGAACAAATTTACTTATAAAGATAATATTCAAGGGTTATTTTATTTAGATTATCATAAACATGATAACTATCAAGGAAAGATTTTGTGGTCTAATAATAAACCTATAGTATCTTGTAGAGATATACTTTGGAAAAACCTAGAGGAAGAGGATGACTTAATTGAAAAAATTAATTATAGGGTTAATACTTTAGGACAAACAAATATTTCAACTCCCGAAAGTTATACCTTTGTTTATGTCCATGCATGGAGTAAAAACTTAGAAGATGTTGAAAAAGTAATTAATAAATTGAATGAAAATCCTAAAATAAGAGTAGTAACTCCCAAAATCTTTATGGAATTAATTAAGCATAACGTCACTCATTAATCTTCAGTGCTTATATTTATATAAATTGTAACATCAATATTTTTTTTACATATAATATATTAAAACTAAAGCTTATAATAAAAATACCATCTCCTCTAATGCTTAGAACCCCTATACTATTGTATAGAGGTTCTTTTAGTTTTCTGTCTTCTTTAATGATTTTTATTTAATATAGTATATATAATTTTCTTTTCTAACCGCAGGGTTAGGAAGTTCACAGTCTGGATAACCAAGAATGCAAGCTCCAACCCCACTATAATCCCCATCAACTCCCCATTTTTTCAATAAAGCTTTTCCTTCTTCTGATTCAAATGTCTCATAAACACGATTAATCCAACAAGAACCTATATTTAGTGAATGAGCAGCATTCATCATATTACCCATGCACAAACTTCCATCTTTTATATTATTTTTATTATTTTTATCCCCTAGTACAAGAACAACCGTAGGTGCTCCATAAAAAGGTTTGCTCTTAGGATTTGGGCTAAAGCTTGCATTTAACTTTTCCAATTCTTCAATAGTCTCTTTATCTTGAACTGCAATCAGTATAGCACTTTGCTTTCCCATAGAACTTGGAGCATAGCTACCTGCTTTAAGAATTATATCTAACTCTTCACTTGAAATCTGTTCAGATTTGTATTTTCTTATACTTCTTCTTTCTAGTAAATCTTTAACTGTTTGATTCATGTTAATCCTCCTTTATCTTTTAGAAATGCTTTTTCTTTTGGCACTTAAAGATTCGTTTATATGTACCATATTATGTCTTGTTGCTGGCATTAATATGATACCTGCCACATTTTTTCTTCCCCAGAAATCTATGAGCCAATTTGAAGCTTCCACATCTAGAACCGCGCCTTCATCTATAATCCTTTGTAATTTTTCTTTATCAAACTTTCTTTTCATATCTTCATTGCTTAAGCTTCCTATGATTGTCCTTGTTTTTTTACCTACAGCTATTCTATAGTTTTTTAGCTCTTGTATATTTATATTTTTGCTAAACTCTAATATCTCTTCAGAACTTAAAGCATTTCCAGTGTCAATAATTTCAGTATTTATTTTTTCTTTCCAATTTCCAGAATTAAATACTTGCTCATCTCCTGCAACTAATAAATTCATTGTTATGTCTTCAATTCTACTAGAGTGCCATAATCCATATGCTATAGTACGTCCTTTTTCATTAATTGAAGTTCTAAATATTTCATCCTCTAAGTCTTCTAAAAGCTCATCTTCAAAAGTTTTCTCATCAGTTCCTGATACATAAGATGAGTGTACCATAGAATGTACCATCCTAGCTAAATCCTTACTTTCCTCAACTTTATCTTTTTTTAGAATTATTTCCCTCAATTCTTTTAAATGTTTATTCCAAGTTTTAAAATCCATACTAAGCCCCCTCTTTTATTTATTGAATTATCCTAATTATACCACATTCCAATTTATTCATATTAAACAAAAAAATATCCTAAAATTCAGTTCTGAGTTTTAGGATACTTCTATTTAGTGACTAATTTGTTTGGGTTTGTTTTGGTGTAATTGTTACTTCTCCTTTACCTGTTACCACAAGTAAATATTCTGGTTTCATAGGGATTGTATCTATTTTAGTTGAATTAGGGTCAAGTTCTATATGTTGAATCGGAATATATTCCTTATCAAAAATTAGTACAAGAACTGGGTCAGTTTTTGAAATGTTATTAACTGAGTATATGTTGCCTTCAGAAATATTAAAATCAGCTAAATCATATATGCCTTCTTTATAAGTTGTTTCAACTGCAAATACAGTCTTTGAGGGATTTACATTAAAAAATAGACATAAAAAAATTAAAAATAAAACGATACACTTCTTCATTATATTACTCCTTTATTCTTTAGGACTTAGATATATCTGCCCTTTGCCAACAACCAAAATAGTATAACTAGATTTTAGTGGTACTGTATCAAGCTTTTGTATAGTTGGTAAAAGACGTATAGATTCTACTATAACTAAATTTTCATCCAATATATATAAGTACATTTTATCTGCTGTTGAAACGTTTTGAATAGTGAATACACCAGACTTTGATATATTAAGATCTGATAAAGTATAAATCCCTTGTTTAAATACATTACTAACTGCAAAAGCAGATTTACTTGTAACTATATTAAAAGATAAACATAAAATAATTAGAAATACCTTAATAAATCTTCTCATTTTTCACACACCTTTCGTTTTTATTTTACGTATTAAATATAATAATATTCATAAAAAGAGATAGCTATAAAATCCATAGCTATCTCCCTTTTACCTTATTCAAATTTCTGTATATCCTTCTTCTTGTAATAGAACTTTTAATTTATAAAGAGTCTTATCTCTATATCTTATTGCGTGCATATAAGGATCATTTTTATAATCTGAATAGGCTTTTACTGTTTTATCTTTGAAGAATATAAAATCTATTAATTCTGATTCTTCTTCAGTTAATCTTTTTAAAACTATTTCTAAAGCTTTATAAATATCTTTTTTATAAATTTTATCTTCGATAGAATCAATTTTATTTGACAAGGTTCTTACAAATATATCATCCATGATTAAGCTTTGATGACCATTAGTTTTCGCCAAGGTTCCAACATTTCTACCTATATCCTCGAGACAATTCCTTATGACTTTTTCTGCATAAGCAGTGAAAGTTTTTTCTCCTAATCTATACTTATCAACAGATCTAATTACTTTAAATAGGCATTGATTTATTATTTCATCTACTTCATATTCCTTGATTGTATTTTTTCTTACATATTGGTTAGTCAAGTTTTTTGCCATATCATAGTATTCCTCAGCTAATATATTTTTAGCTTCTTTGTTTCCAGATTTACAACGGCATACAAGATCATCAATATAAATATAACGATCCATAACTTAATATCTCTTTGTTTGTTTTTTTTATAATTAGAATCATATTTTTCTCCTTAAATATAAGAATTAATACATTTTTCTCTGTATAATTCTATATATATGCAAAAACCTACAATGTTGCGTGGTAAATATAGGTAAATAAAAAAATGTAGTGATTCCTAAACTAGGCCATCACTACATTTCAAGCTTTTTGCTTTTTATAAATTTTTAAATATTTATTAATTCATGAGTGGTTTCTTTAGAAATGCTATATATCTGAGTTCCTAAAGCTCTTCCTATTTTATCTCCTACAGCATATAAGTCTTCATATGAAGAATCTGGATTAATATTTCTAAAAACTAAGTTTCTAAAAACTAAGTTTCTAAAAATATCCTTTCCTTCCTTATCTAGTCCAGCTTTATATTTAACTATTAAATATAAAGACGTCTCTATAGCTTCAACCATGATTACTTTCCCCCTTAATTATAATACTTTCTATATAATCAAGTACGGAGTTTATGATCTTTTTAACGTATCTTTGCTATATAGTTATTCTATATTTTTATAATAAATAACTGTATCATGTAACCCACCTTCAGTAGATTCCGCATATTTAGGTATTCTTCCTGCTTCAATATAGCCCTTAGATTTATATAATAAATTAGAAATATCGCCAGCTCTTGTATCTAATATTATAAGGCTTCTTTTTTCTTCAACTACTCTTTTTTCTGCCGCTTCCATAAGAGTTTTTCCAACTCCCATTCTTCTAGAATTAGGCTGTACTAAAAGTTTAGCTATTTCTGCTCTATGTTTTCCATTCTGCTTCATGCATAAATGTAGCTGTATAGTTCCAATTATCCTTCCATCAACTTTTGCAACAAAAAGTATAACCCCATCATTTAAAACCTTGCTCCAATACTCTTTTGAAACCTCTAAACTTAAGGGTGCTAAAAATCCAACTGAAGCTCCTGAATTAACTACATCCATTAATAATAATGAAAGTTCTTCTAGAGTTTCACTTGTAATTTCTTTTAATTCTATTATTTCAAAATTGTTATTCATAATGTTCACTTCTCTTTCTGCTATATTTCAAATCACTTTTATTAATATTCTAGCATATACAAAAATAAGGTTGAGGTTATAAACCTCAACCTTATCATCTTTAACAGTTTTGAATGTCATTCCAAAACTACATTATTCATTTTTATTACATTACTCTTCTAGCAGCATAGAAGGACCAAATCTTAGATACTTTTACTACATCTCCAGTTTGAGGTGAATGAATTATTTGTCCATTACCTACATATATACCTACATGTCCAGGATTGCTAAATACTAAATCTCCTACTTGAAGATCAGAATAACTTACTGGAACTCCATCATTAACTTGAGTAAAGGTTGTTCTAGATAAAGACACTCCAACTTGTCTAAATACATATTGTGTAAATCCTGAGCAATCAAATACATTAGGACCTGTAGCTCCAAAAACATATCTAGCTCCTAATTTACTATATGCAACAGAAAGTAATGCCGAACTAGAAACATTTCCTCCATTTCCTCCTCTGCTTAGAGTTGGGGCTGTTTTTTGTGAAACTAGATTTTTAGCTTTTTCAATTAAGTCAACTAACTCATTATCAACAGTTGAACTTTTAACACTCTTTCTTAATGCTCTTAATGTAGTTATTGCGTTATTTAAATCATCAACCGAACTACCTGAATTATTCACTATATTAGCAAAAGGTCTGTATAGATTTCTTTCAGTTGTAACCAAATCATCAGCTATTTTATCATATTCTGCCTTAGCCCTATCAACATATACTTGTTGTTCTTCTTTTTTAACATTTAGTTCATCTAATTTTACTTTATTATCTTTATTCAAATCTT
Organism: Clostridium sp. UBA1652; assembly: GCF_002320975.1. Taxonomy (NCBI): domain Bacteria; kingdom Bacillati; phylum Bacillota; class Clostridia; order Eubacteriales; family Clostridiaceae; genus Clostridium; species Clostridium sp. UBA1652. The sequence continues at coordinate 10,331 of NZ_DCLI01000076.1, read as the reverse complement.
CAAGTTCTTGAATTTTTGTTTTTAATGTCACAATATGGTCATCATATTCTTTTTGTTTAGCTACAAGCTCGTCTATAATTTGTTTATCTAAACTCATTATCCTACCAACTGCTTGAGCTTTAGATATAAAGTCCCCTAAACTGTTAGCACTTAATAAAACACCTATATAACTTTCTTGTCCACCTGATTTATATAGAGCTCTCATTCTAGCTCCAAAAAGCTCTTCTTTTTCTGCTAATTCTTTTTTACTTTTTTCAATGTCTTTTTTAGTGTTATCAATTTCTCTATTTGTATTATCAATTTTAGTATTATTTTCATTTAAAGCAATTGCTATTGGCTGTATTTGAGCATCTAAGTCATACACCTTATTTTGTAGCTCAACATACTTGCTTTTAGCATCTTCAGCCTTTGCATTCTTTTCATTAATCTCTTGTTGTTGTTGCTGAGTTATAGGTTCTGCCCATGCTTGTGTCCCTACTCCTAATATTAATGTTGTCGTAATTAAACCAGATATTAATCTTTTTTTCATTCTCATACCAGCATTACTATCTTAATAAGTAACACTTTCCCCTTTCGATTATCAGTAAACTAATATCATAATAACACTTGTCCCTATAATAGCCAATGTCAATTCATTCCATTAATAATCCTTTACAATTTCTTAAAAACGCCACCACTCCTTATATACTGCGAAAGTTGGCGGATGTAATTCTTACATTTTTCTTAATATTTCATTAATGTTAATTTTTTGTGAACAAGCTTATTTGTTTATTAATAAATTTATCTGAATAACGGGGTGGAGGATAACCTTACAATCTTTCACTTACCTTTTATTAATTCTTTAAGATCTCAAAAGAATTAATTATATAGATAACTACCTCTCCTCTATGTGGTTTAGACCAAGATTAAATATTCCTTTAACATGTTCGTCGTCTAAAGAATAATAAACAACTTTCCCTTCTTTTCTATATCTTACAAGCCTAGATTGTTTTAAAACTCTTAGTTGATGAGATATCGCAGATTGAGTCATACCAAGTAATGCTGCTATATCACATACACACATCTCAGCTTGAAATAGAGCACATAATATTTTTATTCTTGTCGTATCACCAAATATCTTGAATAAATCAGCTAAGTCGTATAGAATCTCTTCTTTGGGTATACACTCCTTAACCCTAGTAACTATATCATCATGAATTACTGTACAATTACAACTTTGAATAACTTCTTTTTCTTCCATAAAACCCTCCTCCTCATATATACACATATAAATGTTCATTCATGTGCCAATTGTATTGAAATATAAACTTAATGTCAACAAGACACAAAAATATAATCATATGCTTTTGGCTTGTTTTTAATACATTTTTAATATCACCCTTATAAAATTATAAATAAAAGATATACATTCCCTTTCTTAAAAAGAAAGCATCAGGCAGCTTTTATGAAACTTGTAACAATAATTATTTATATTCATATGATGTATTATAGTTAATAGTTTTTTGTTCATAACCGATTCTCCTAACCAATTTTTTATACGAGTTAAGTCCCTTTACAGGGGCTTTTCTTATAAAATATATTATTTGTTATGTAAAAAGACACCATCTAACGCCAAACTTATCAATGAAATCCACACACAATCTACTAAAGTCGCAAGGCTCTAGTGGAAATAAAGTCTTGCTCCCAACTTTAAGCGTGTCATAACCATGTCTAACCATATCCTCATTTCTTTCACCATAGTGAAAACAAAATTGCATTGTACTGCCTATTCTGACTTACTTTAACTCCTTTACTTTATCAAAACATTCCTCAGACAAATCTAACATATTATTTTCTTCATAAATTGATCCTAGGCTTGCCCATAATTTAATCTCTTCAGGATGCTTCTCTATACTTTTCTTCAAAAAATCTATCGCAACACTAAATCCATTATTATTTTTATAATAATTACCTAACAGTTGATAAGCCCTTATATCATCTTCGTTATAAGCTATATAGGCCTCTAAACATTTTATTTTAGTATCTAAGTGATCATTTGTCCATATATCAGTAACCCATCCAGATTGCTTTATATCCTTACTAAAATTATTTTTTAAATTCCCCTCAAATTCATCCAAGCTTATTCCTAAAGCATTTTCAAAACTTTCACTAAATATTTTATCCTTACAACCAAGTATTATATCTTTAATGACACTAGAGCTCTTTAGATTTATTATTTTATAGATCGCGTAATGACTCTGCATATAAGCACTAGTATTTTCATTGTTAGTATTGTTTTTTTCCCAATCTCCATCATTACTTAATTCTCTTAATGAAATGAAATCTAAATCTTTATCATAATATATGTCCTTATTTGCTATATACTCAGATACACCTTCATTAAACCAAATTGGCAATTTTTCAATATCAATATTATTTTCTTCAAGAAAATTGCTATATACTGAATGAAAGTATTCATGAGAAAATGTATTTTTAAACGTAGAATCTCCCCAACCTTGTAAAATATCGCCTTCATATTTAGAACTCTTTCCATCAAATATTATTCGTTGATAAACATCATTAACATTCATATACATTGTATTAGTTGGAGTATTATAGTATCCATCCATATCTGACATGTTTCCACTTGCTTTATGCCTCTTTATAAATACATCCTCATCATAATCAAGTTGTATAGTAAGCTCCTTTGATGATATATATCCATATAATTCATTACTTTTCGCTTCTAATTCATCTAAATACGCAAAAATCAGTGGTAGAGCCGGACCTACATCCTTGCTATGTAGTATTTTATAGTTTTTATAATGTGTTTCTTCAAAACCACTTTTGTAATCATCGCTCTCCGCACTTGTCATAGCTATTTTATTTAAGATAAATATTCCCTTACTTTTGATATACAGACCTCCACAAATAACAAATAAAATACAAATAATACCTATGGTATAGATTGATTTTCTTTTTTTAACTAATCTCATATTTTTCCCCCATTAAATTCTAACGATATTCCTTTATTATGAATCCAATTCCTGCTCTATTAATATAATTGATTCCTCAACTTCACCAATCATTTCAACAGATATTTTTCTTACTTCAGTGTTAAATTTATCATTATACTTTTGTACATCCTTAAAAGCCTTATCAAGTAAGTCAATAGAAGATAACTTCCCAACTGTCATATGAGGAATATATTCATATCCTAAATCAAATTTCTTTAACTTATCTTTATATAAAATATCATGAATCTCTTTAATTATCTCTATGCCTTGTACTACATTTAAAAATAAGTAGTTTCCATACTTGTCTACCTGTTTTCTAAAACCTTGTAATTCAATCTCAAATGGTTTTATATCTTTTAAAGCCTCTTTTAAATATAGACTAAGCTCCTCATTACTTAACTCATCCTCAAAAGGAAAAACCAATGTAATATGAGGCTCTACAAAATCTGATAATGGATCATATTTCTTTCTGATATTATTTATAATGTGCATATTTTCAAACTTAGGAAAAATCATTATAACTCTTGTATTCATAATATCACTCCTTTACTAACTTATTTATAAGGAGAACTCTAGTTGATAATCTCTCCTATCAATTTCATATAGTTCTTTATTTATTTCCTCTACTTCTTTACATCCTAATTTAAAATAAAAGGCAATAGTTTCTTCAGCTGAACCAGCACAGATATAAATCTTATCCGCATCCCATTTTCGTACTTCCTCTGTAGACAGCATAAACAACTTTTTACCTATTCCTTTATTTCTATAATCTAAAGTTATAAATAATTGATCTAATAAAACATACTTATACTTTTCTCCAAAAACCTGTGGATTAACTGTAGCAAACCCTAGCAACTTATTATCTAGATTAAAAGCACCTATTGCACTTCCCCCACTTAAGATAGTTTCTCTTAAATGACTTATGTGATATTCATACCCATTAGGCCAATCCTCGTCTTGGTAGTTTATTTCAACTAGTTGACGTTTTCCTTCTATTTCTCTCCATGCCTTTCCTATGTATTGAGATGGATCTATTTCCTTTATACATTCACATTCTTCTAATGATAGTTTTCTATATACTAACTCCATACTTTCTGCCTTCCATCCTATTTTCTCCAGTTAAATACAATCGCCCATTAATTTATTCCAATTATATCATATCATGGTATATAATTGGACAAGATTTACATCATATAGGCATTTAAGTGTAAAAAAGCCGCAAATTCAATCTATGAATATTGCGACTTCTTAATATTTCTATACACCTAATCTATAATTTTCAATATCTCTATATTCTCCAAACTTCATTCCCACTTCTTTTATTGTTCCACAAAACTCAAATCCAAATTTCTCATGAAGTTTTCTACTAGCTTCATTTCCTGCTGTTATAACAGAAACTACAGTATGCGTTCTTTCGTCTTTTTTAGCTTCATCTAAAGTGAATTCCATAAGCTTAGATGCAACCCCTTTTTTTCTGTAATCTGCTCCTATATATATTGATAACTCTACGGTACTCTTATAGGCTTCTTTCTCCCTATAGGAAGATAAACTAGCATAACCTGCAACACAATTATCTATCTCCGCAACAAATAATGGATGGTTGTGTATGTTGTGCTTATAAAACCATTCTTCTCTTTGCTCCAAGGTTCTTGGTTCTAAATCTAAAGTAGCAACTCCGTTTTTTACTTCATAATTATAAATTTCTAATAGTTCTTTTAAATCTGTTATTTCAGCTTTTCTTATTATCATATCCATTAATTCCTTTGCTATTTAATTTTTTTATTATCATTGTTTTTATTTCTAAGCATTCCATACTTGTTTTCAGGTAAATACTCAAACTTGTGTTTATTATAAAGTAAATCTGCTGGGCGATTTGCTATTAAGCAGATATAACTATCTTCATGTGTATTTTCTTCAAAATAAACATCAATAGCCTTCATAATTTGTTCTGCTAAGCCTCTTCTTTGATAATTCTTGTCCACCATAATGTCACTCACAACATAGGTTATTCCACCATCACCAACTACTCTACCAAAGCCAATTAGTTTTTCTTCATCATATAGAGCTACTATGAACAAAGAGTTGTTTAAAGCAATTTCACTTCTTTTTAAATCTTTATTCCCCATGCCAGAACGTAGTCTAAGACTCACATAATCCTCAGCCGATGGGGCTCCATATACAACTTGTATATTCATCTATTGCCCTCCATAGCTTTCTATTTATCTATTAGTTTATAAATATTATATTGCTTACTTGGCTAAGTTTTCAACATATAATTTCCCTAGGTTCCGATATTTCTTTACTCTAAATCAAAAAGTAATATATCACCTTTAGAAGTCTTAATGTAATACTTATTTTCATTTTTATAAAAATCATTTTTATTAACTTGCTCTTCTGTAATATCAGATTTTCCATACTTGTCTTTTGAGTTATCATATTTATACATTATAGAATCACCACTATACCATAAACTAAAGTAAATAGGATCGCCTTCCTTAGTGAGCTGTACAATAGTTAAATCACTACTTTCGCCTTTCTCTACCTTAAATAAAAACTCATCAAGTTTTTCAACATTATGCTTATTAGAAATCCCAGAAACTGCATATCCCTTATTAATATCTGATTCCATATTATACAAAGCTGACTTACACGAGGTCAAAGAAATCATTAAGAACATAATAAATACCATTTTTAATATTTTCATCTCTTATCTCCCCTTGATATATTCACTCTCTAAAATTGACATAACAATTAAAGACTCATAAACTCCTTCATGTAAAATACATTCTCTCAAAATTCCTTCTTCTATAAAGCCTTCAGATTTATATAGATTTTGTGCTCTTTCGTTTTTTTCTCTAACATCAAGCCATAATCTATGTGCTTTTAACTCTTCAAAAGCAATCTTTTTAATCAACTTTAATGATTCTCTTCCAAAGCCGTTTCCTTTACTTGATATCACAAATCTTCTAAATTCAATCTTTCTATTTGAATTTGTTAATCCTGCTATAATTATATATCCAACCTTTTTCTTTGCAGTCTTATCTTCTACTATTAGATGAAGAATATCCTCTTGAACTAATGCATTTCTATGTTGTTCTTTTGTCCATTGTCCAACATACTGAGCATTATTAGGTTCTCTTTCGCATTTAACTACAAAATCTAGGTCGCACTCTTTTGTATTTCTTATTATTATGAAATCAGATTCTATTTGAACAGTTCCAGTGTGTCTTAACATTTTGTACCCCCAAGTTTATAATAGCCCTAACTATAACTTTATCCCATCTGCATCTAGTCTTAATTTATAAAAAAATGCTAACCAATTTGGTTGCTTTTCTACTTCACTAACTAACTTTAACAATGTTCTTTTACCAATTCTTCTATCCATTACTGCAAGCATTCTTACAAGCCTATTCTTAGAATTTATACTTTCGATAATATTAGAGCTTTTATATTCATATATAGCCCTTGTAAAATCATAAATTTCAAATACACCATCTTTATGAGCTATATCTCTAATTTTATCTTCAATTATCTCGTTCTCTTCCTCGTATAGATACCCCTTATCTGTGTATTCTCTACTTGGTGCTTTAAGCTCATTTTTAACTCTTAATTCCTCTAACCTATACCCTTTAACATAAAAATCATAAGGATTACCTTTAACTACTTCCTTCCCATCAACCCTAACACACACCCTCCCATACTTATCTGGTGCGTTATGGTAATGAGTAAGAAAATATTTAACTCTTCCTTTCAAAGAATCACAAATTAAATCCTCTTCTAATTCTCTTCTAAGTCCACTCCACGATTGTCCCATCTCATTTACCCCAATCTTACAAAAATTAATTTAGATTAAATAAATTATCCTAGGAATAATATCTACTATCAAAACCGTTAATAATAAAATTATTGCTCCTATAACTTGGTATATATAATACTCTGGATATTTAGTTTTCATCCTCACGCCACTTAATATAAGAAAAATGCATGTTAAGCTAAAAATCAACGTACTAAAGCTTCCATTACTTAAGTTTTCTTTAAAGTCGCCATTACGAAAACTTATAAAAACTATAAAAACTGAAGCTATAATTGAAAAAGCTAAAATTAATCTACCAAGATTCTTATATGATCTTCTTTCCATAAAGTCTCTCCCCTTACTTCACAATATCCAACACTCTTTCAGTTTATTTTTTCTCCAATAGTTTCTTTTTCTCCATATAATTATTAACTTGATTTAATATACTAAGTAGTAATGTAATTACTAAAGATAACATCATAATATCAATATTTCCATTAAAAAAATCAAATAAATGTAATACTGCTAAACTAATTGTTATGATGGCAGATATAATTGATACTATAAACAATACTTTTTGACTAACCTTCATAAATAATCCCTCTTTTCTTTTATTTATAATCCTTCTAAAATTCATCATAAAACTAAGTCTTATAGTAAAATACGGTTTTATAACTATATTTTACAATTATAGGATAATTATATCACAATAATTAAAAAACAAGCCCCATAATAGACTTAATTTCTATAATGGAGCTCATTTTTATTTATTTTTTCTATCTGAAAAACTTTTAATTCGCCAATTCCTAAATCCTTAACATATACTATAATTATTAATTTTTAGAATTCCACTCATCACTTAATTTATCTTTTGCTTCTTCATCAATTCTAGGCCTTCTAACAGTTGAGGTTCTACTAGTTACCTTAATTGTTTTTTCACCACATTCAGGGCACTCATACCAATATTTCATTCCAAGTTCATCATTCTCAAGTACAGGATACATCTGACACTTTGAACAAACTTTAATTCCCATAATTATTCTCCTTCAAAACTATAATTTAATCTTTACTGTAGATAAATTATAACATGTTTTTATGGGATTATTTAATTATCAGAAAAACATTTTTATTGCACAATAGTCTCTTCCCCTTATTTTTTATATTATATTGTTACTTTTTTACAAGGTAAAAAATATCCAAAAGTAAATATATTATTCCCATTATCCTCAATATTTACATATTTATCGAATGAATAGTATTCCATAGAGATTGCAACTTCTGAATAATCAGGAATATATCCATTTTCTTTCATGATTTTCTCTGTTTTACTATGAGCTCCGTTCTCTAAATTAGATGTGTTTCCTTGTATCCATCCAACACCCATCATACAATCAGGAATATCCCTATAAGAAAAGCCTTTTGGAACAGTGGTGTTAGGCTTTACAAATACGCCTGCAATATAAGTAAACTCTTTTCTCTGTGAATTATATTCCCCCATCCATCCAATTGTATCTCCCATGGGAGATACACGTTCAGGCATGCTTTGAAGAAAATCATTTGTTCCATCACTTAACATTTTCCTCCATAATTCTGGTACAGGATTTTTCTTACCTACTATAACCTCTTTACCTATAACCCTAACAGAATCAAAGTTTTTCACTTCAAAAGAAATTTTTATTTTCATAAAGCTACTTCCCCTTTCTGCTTAACATCTCATATATAATTATATACCTTAATTCACATATTTTTCTAATGCTATATTATGAAATAAATACTTATTTCATAATAATTTTAAAATACTTGGTACTATTTTTTATCACCATTAATAAAAAACTCCTCAAAATTCATCTCTGAATAATACGGTATTTGAGAGTATTATATTTCCAGCCACTTATTTATACTTTTTTTCCCACTTAAAATAACTACATTTTTTTATCTTTTTTAGCCTCGTTGAATAACTTTTGCCTTTCGTTTTTCCTCTTCGGATAATCAATTAAGATATACTTCACAATATCAATATCAATTTTTTCTATACACCCTTCCGTAATATCAGGACGGTGAGTACCTCGATACTTTAAATATCTTCTCACAAATCTATACAAACACGTGAATCTATTTATTTCTAGGAAAATAATTGTATCACATCTATTATACCTACCATCTTTTTTGTAATAATTAAACCTATTACCTTCATATATCCACCTATCTTTTTCTGATATACCTTTAGCTATGTTTATCTGTTCATTTACTGGACGTTTCTGCCAATTATCTAACCAGAAAATTTTATCATTATGATAAACTGGTATATTAAGTTTACTTCCGATAATATTCGCCAAAGTAGTTTTACCAGACCCTGATGAGCCAGTTATCCATATTCTCTGCATTTTATTTTCCTCCATATAAATAATAAATTACAATTGAGAATTAATTAAATCATATTATTCTAACGTCCTATTATTCAATTTCAAAGCTAAGCCCTTAGTTAACGATACTCTTTAATGCATCAAGCCTTTTAGCTTTTTCATAAGCCTTATGTAAAAATTCTTTAGGAGATAAATCCTCATAAGCCCAGTTCATAGGCTCTATTGCAATGGCTCCTGAGTAATTAGTTTTTGCTATTTCTTTCATCGTTTTTGACCAATCAGTAGTTCCATCAAAAGGTAAACCATGCTGCCCACGACTTCCGTTATTATCATGTAGATGCAGAGCCATTAACCTTGAACCATACATAGATAAAAAATCCTTTTCAGGATAGTAGCGATAATGATGTCCACAATCATAACAAAATCCTATATGCTTAGAATCTATTTTCTCTAATATATATGTCAAATTAACAAGATTCCTTAAATTCTCAAGTGCAACATTAACCCCAAGCTGCTCAGCTTTTTCAGTAATTTTTTTCATTCTCTCAAGTCCTAATTCATTGTGTGTATGATCTTCATCAGGCAGATGTACAACCATTGTTGGAATATCAAATTCAGCACAATCTTCAATACATTTTAAATAACATAGAGTTAAAGCTTCTCCATCTAAATTGTTACTCCAAAGGTTGTTTTGATTTTGTATTGGGGTGTGAATATTTTCTATAAAAAGACCCGCATCCCTAGCAATTTGTGGTCCTTTTCTATATTCGTTACGTCCAAAATTCTCACTCCACCATAATAAAACCCCATCAAATCCTATTTCTTTTATTAACTTGTAACGTTCCTTTATAGGCAATTCATATCCAAACCAATCATAAATTGTAATCATAATCTACTTCCCTTCTTCCCACTCTTCTTTTAAGATTGCATATATTACATCATCTGTCCATTCATTATTAAACCAAAAACTTTTCTTAAATTGCTTTAGCGTCCAAAGGCTTAATACCTATCAATTCTAATCGTTCTGTTAAAACATCTATTTCTTTAATATTCATTACTTCCCTCTCTCCTTATGCTTTATGTAAAATTGTCTTTATGTTCTAATTATATTATCACACTTGTATTGCATAATATAAACTATTAGTGTAATAATTATATTGAGACTAACTATATGAAGTC
>NZ_DCLI01000054.1:0-3985 GCF_002320975.1 Clostridium sp. UBA1652 | reverse complement strand
GTTAACAGAAATTCTCAAATTAAGATATCTTTAATTCAAGATAATTTCCGACACTTCTTTTCCTTACGAGGTTTTATTAAGCCTCGTTCCTTCCTATAGTTAACTAATACTTCTTCTTCCCCCTTCTCTCCATTAATCTATAGGTCATTCTTATTCTTTTTTTAATAACTTTTTCTACCCTAGTTATAATTCGTAACCAAATATACTCCTGCTAAAAATACTTGTCAAGGAATTGATTTAGACAAAAGTTTATGAAAAAGGATGGGACTTTAGTAGCCGCGTAGATGGTACCGCTTTATCATTATAGAAAAAAAAACAATGAAGCCATGTATCTTTAGTGGAAACAATCTAGCACCTTTGTTTTTAGGTTTTACCTCCAGCTTACTCTTTACCCTTTATTAGGAGAACAAGGTAAATTTAAGTTGCTTCATTGTCGAATGAAAATTTTATAAAAAACAGCCTCCTGATGAAGACTGTTTTCTGTCTTCAACTTTTGTCGAAAAAATACCTATTTCTACTTCATTCTTTTTCATACAAGAAGAAATTTACTCGTCAACGTCCATGAATGCCAGTCTAGGTAGAAGGATCATAATTGTATCACTTTTGCAATACATAAAGTGGTTATAAATATTATCCCCACGTTTCATTTTAATATGTTCAAAAAACTATAAAATAATCCTTCATTCACGTAATGATTGAGCTCTGTCCAAGAGCATTAGAAGCAAGTCTCAATGTTACCTTTTTTCATCATATAACAAGAGCTATATTTATACGCTAAATTAAATGTTCACTTCGTGTTAATAAAGTGCACAAATGTTATATTCATTGAGCTTAATGTTAATCTCACTCGACTTTTATATTATGTTTTTTAGAGAGTTAATATACTATTTTGAGAAATAAAATAAAAATCACTATTATTTACGCTAAATTCTTTAGGAATTGAGTCATAAGTTATTAATAAATAAGGATAAGTTTCAATATTTAAAATAGACCTTATCAGGTTGATTTTTTTATGATAGGAAATAGCTTTTTCAATTATTTGATAATATCCAATGGAAGATTGATGATACCACCATGAATTATACTGATTAACAATATTTTCTTTTTGTTTTGAATCTAAACCTACTAAGACTTCTTCCGCAAGTGAATTTTCCACTTCTATATATTGAATATACTCACCATTATTAAGTAATTGTTCAAAATATAGGTTCCATTGCTCAATAATATTTTTTTTAATTTCATTAATATCTAAATTTTCAACCCTAACTTCAAAATGAGGAAATTCCTTTTTATCAATCCAATTATAAAGATATAATAAAAAATTAAACTCGTTAGGTACAATTATTGTAAAATTTCCGGAATTCTCCACTGCAAAAACCTCCATTTTTATCTAGTATTTTAACAAAAATAATAGGAGGAATGGACACTGATTAAGCAAGAAAATTTCCTCCAACTAACATAGATAAATAATCGTTTTTACATTAACATTATGGATAAATACATCTATTAGATTTTTAAATATAAGTACTTTAGAGAGGGGAAGTATTTTGAAGAAAAAATTATTTCTAACATTTGCTTTAACTATTTTGTTAATAGGAGGATGCTATTATTTCTTTATCTATTTTCCATATCCACCTTCAAAAGATTTTTATGACTTCCCAGTTCCTAGAAGTGCTGAAATGATAAGAGAAACTGAAACTTCAAAAACATATAAATGGTCAAATGCATCAGAAGAACACGGGATTCCCTTTGGATATGTAAAAGCCATAAAATCAAATGGCTGGAAAAAAGGAGAACAAGCGGGGGCCTCGACTTATTATAGCAATGGAGTGCATCAAATCATATTGACTTCCACAACAGATATAATAGCCATCGAAAAAGTAAAATAAGATATAAGAATTTTGTTGTAGTGTGTTGTTTTTGAGGAGAAATACAACTATTTGGAGGTTTGGGTATTAAAAAAGCATGAGGCTTATTATTTTTTTGTTCTTTAATATAGGCTATAAAGCTTATCCAAGTGAACAGACATTTTTAATTAATAGTTTTATCAGTACAGTAAAGAAAGAAGAAAAAACTCTTCAAATAAGGTCTTATTCAACTATCCTAAAGCTAATATCGCAAACCTTAAATTGGATATTGATCAGATTCTTTTCCTCTTGCATGTAAAAATTGAAGATATTGCTCAGGTTTGGGGTCGGGAAAATAAGCAAAAATCCGTTCTGAATTTACCATACTTCCCTCTTTAGCCTCTATATAGTCAAAATAACTGCTCCAAGGATACTCTTCCAAGCGTTCTACGATACCAGCTCGAATTGGATTAAGATGAATGTACCGATTGACCTCTAATTCATATTGAGCAGAAGTGATCAACTCAGATCCATAACGACTTTCAAACACATGCCCTGTAAAATTATATTTTTTATTGAAATATATCGCGTAATTAAAATGAAGAGTTCTTATAATGTCACTTGGGGAATGTTGAAGGGTTTTTATTTGAAGATGGATGTGATTTGTCATCAAACAATAGGTTTGCAGAATAAATGGCTTTTCCTCCATTACTTCTGTCAACAATCGAAGATACTTTTTACGATCTTCCTCGTCCAAAAATAAAGAAGTACGGCGAATACCTCGACTTGTAATATGATAACTAGCACCAGGATACCAAACACGCTTTTTTCTAGGCAACGAACAACCTCCTTTTTTATGAAATTTGCTTGCATATTATGAAGGATAAAATCGAGGGAGATTAGCAAAGGGACTTATAACTGTATCCTAGGAATAAGATAAAGAGAGGCAGCTTAAAATATAACATTCTACCTCCCAGACAAAATCCCTCCATTTTCCGACAAAAAAATAGGAAAAGAAATCAAAAAATGATCCCTCTTCCCTTTGTCCTCCAGAGAGAGACAGAATTAGCTTTTTGTCTTTTTATGGTGCCTGTCACCAGGAGTTGTTCCATTCTCCACCCCAAGTTCCTGCAGCCATCGACGGTAGCTGATCGTCAGGGCGTCTGACTTAAGATGCAATTCCGCCTGTAGATCCAATGGCAATAATTCCGGCTTTTGGCTTTGAACAATATCTAAATCTTGATAAAAGATTTTATCCTGGAATTCGATAAATGGTTCATCTGGTTTATCTAAATCATAGTTTCTTGTTAACAGCATAAAGGCTTTCGACTGTTCGTTATCTTCTTGATTGACGACAAGCAAAATCGTCAACGCATCTTCTGATCCATCTGTTGTTTTCGTGAAACGAGCAGTTGTTGGATTTAGAATTTCATACACATAATTGGCATATCCACCTTTTGAGCGTCCATCTGGATTGGGCTGGTAGACAGGAATTTTACTTGTAATAAAACGGTTATCAATAAAATCCACTTTATAATCGACCACTTCCGCATGGTCCTCATCCCCAAGCAAGCCTTCATGAACAAACATAAGATGAGAAACATCAAGGAAGTTTTCAATGATTCGCGGTGCATTTGCTTTTACCTCATAAGGACCACATATTGCTGTTCGATATCCTTCTGTACTATATTCAGGATAAGAAATAAGCGGTGCTGGATCGTCCCCCAGATTCACCCAAATAAGTCCAAGATATTCCTCACAATGATAAACAGTTGCTTTCGCTTTTCTTGGAATAGCTCGTCCATTTGGCAATGCCGGTATCTTGACACATGCTCCTGCACAATCGTATTCCCAAGCATGGTATGCACAAACTAAATTCCCGTTTTTCACCTTACCAAGTGAAAGCGCCGCTCCTCTATGAATACACAAATCTTTAAAGGCATGAACGCCTTTCTCATTTCGAAAAATGGCTACTCTTTCCCCAAGCACAAATACTTGTTTCGGATCATCCAGCAATTCCTCTGCTTTACATACTGGATGCCATTCATTCCATAGTCTATCTTGTTGCATAATCGCGCCTCTCCTGTTCCTATTTTTAGTTAACATTTACCGTTGGCTTGTTTGTATTTACACGCTCT